>NZ_CAWMFQ010000330.1:49595-97572 GCF_963866995.1 Aeromonas sp. ZOR0002
AGAGGCGGCGCCTGCTCGGCCCAGTTGGGTTCGTCGCACCACGCCAGCAGCATCAGGCCGGTGGCGGGATCGCCGTGATGACAGGGCAACGCCAGCCCCTGCCCCACCGCCCCCTGGTAGAGCTGCCACTCGGTGGCCCGGTCGATGCCAAGGCGCACCGGATCCGGATGACCGCGGCGCAGGAAGGCCTGCTCGCCAGTGGGGAGGCAGAGCCGGTAGTTGCCGTTGGTCAGGCCCTGGCCAAGCGGCTCAAGGCGCCCCTGATCCCAGGGCGCCGGCAGGCTGGCGAGGAGCGCCAGCTCCGCCAGATCCCCCTGCCCCCGCGGGTCCTCACCAGCCAAAGGTGGACTTCTTGGCCTGTTTGCGGATCTCTTTCTGATCGGCCCACAGCAGTTCGCCGTTCTCCACATCCATCAGGTTCATGGTCATCTGGTAGTAGACGTCCTTCACCTTGCCGTTGTCCTTGACGATGCTGGCGAGGTTGCCATAGACCATGTAGCGGGCACCGGTCTGCTTGCCGAGCCGCACCATGGTGGCGGGATCCACCATGCCGCTGCCCTGCTGGTATTCGAGCTGCTGCTTGACCGCCGCCACCTTGCTCATGTCCACGAAGCGGAACTTGCCCGAGCGCAGCAGCTTGGTGCGGATAGTGTCGGTGATGGCCTCGGTGTCGATGTGCTCCGAGGTCTTGTTGCGGATGGAGTCCATGAACATCACCGGGCGGCCCCCGGCGGTGATCTCGCTGGTGGCCGGGGACGCCAGCATGGAATCCGCCATCTTGTCGGCAATGGCCTGCAAGTCGGAGGAGCCGTAATCGACGGTCACCGTCTCGGTCTCGGTGGGATCGCCATAGCTGACGGTGGTGCTGGAGCAGCCGCCCAGCAGCAGGGCGCCGGTCAGGATCAGCAGGGCATGATTCATTTTCATCAGTAGGATTCCTCCATCACTTCGCGAACGTAAATCCGATAACCCCGTGCAGCCGGGCTCGGCGCCAGGGCGGACAGGGTGCGGGTCTGGTAGCCATGCAGCTTGAGGGGGGTCCAGCCGCGGCCATCGCTGGCCACCTCCTGCCCCGCGTCGTCATACCAGTAGAAGAGATATTGCAGCGTATTGTCACCACGCTGGGTGCTGGCCGCCGCCACGTTGACCTGCAACAGGCCGTTCTGCTGGCGCCGGCTGAGTTCGGTCAGGGTGACGTTGACGTTTTGATGCTGCTCGGCCACCGCCGCCGCACCGGCCGCGCCATAGAGCGCCACGCCGGAAGTATTGGTGGCACAGCCCGTCAGCAGCAGAACCAGGCCCAGGGCCAACCCTTGTGCTTTCATCTTGCTCTCCTTGCCGGTGGCCGTCGGCCTGACCGGTCATTCATCTGAGTTGCCATATCCGGTTCCCCCTAGAGGGGCATCACCCGGGTCGTGAGCCCGCTCCCCAGGCGCTGTACCCACACCAGGGTGGTGCGCCCGGCGTGGACGCTGAGTGGCAGGGTACGCATGGCGCTGCCCGCCCCCAGGGTCAGGGTGACGTTCCCGGCCGGGACCATCCCCTGCCAGCTCGAGGCCTTGGCGGGCAGCGTCAGCCAGCTGCGGGTATCCGCCCGCTCCGAGAGGGTGTTGAAGATCCCCACCAGGATGTTGCCCACATCCCCCCCCTCCTTGGCGGCGGTGCGCCGTACCTGCTCCTTGGCCACCAGCCGCAGGGCCTGCCGGGTCAGCATGCCGGGCAGCCGCTCCTGCAGATCCTTGGCCGCCAGCGCCTCCAGCCTCACCAGCTCGCTGGTCTGCGCCACCCCCTTGCCCACCGACAGGGTGAGCGGGGCGCCGTCGCTGGCCCGATTGTCGTAATAGGGCACCGCCACGGTAAAGGTACGAAAATCGCCGCTGGAGGTGGAGATGGGCAGCGGCAGGAAGAGCTCCCGGCGCGCCGGGATCAGGCCATCTTCAAACAGCACCACCAGCTGGCCCTGATCCTTGGCCAAGGGCGGCGCCTTGCGGCCCATCCGTTGCTCGGTCTCCTTGAGCTCCTCGGGAGAGCCGCGAAGCCGGGCCAGGCGCAGCAGGGCATCCTGCAGGCTCTGGTTGTCCGGCGCTATCTGGTAGCCGCGCTGGTAATCGACCCAGGCGTCGTTGAGATCCCCGGCCGCCTCGTAGAGCACGCCGGAGAAATAGAAGGTGTAGGCGTTCTGGAAACCGTTTTTCACCTGGCCTATCAGACGATCGAGCTCGGGGGCGCCGCGCGACATCAGCTGGCGCATCTCCCCGGCTTCGTCCTCCTGCTCCCCCTCCTGCGCGGCCTTGCGCACCTCGTCGGCCCGCCGTTTAAGGGCCTGCTCCTGCACCTGGTTGGCACGGCGCACCTCTACCAGGGCGCCGTCGGCATCCCCGCGCTGCAAGTAGTTGAGCGCCAGATAGTGGTGCAGCATGGTGCGCTCGTAATCGGGCGCCTGGTAAGCCAGGGTCTGATCGTTGGTGAGCAGGCTGCCCGCCTGGGCCAGTCCCTGGCTCAGGCGGTACTCGGCCTGATTGTCTTCCCACGCAAGCCGGCTGTCGGCGGCGGCAAAGGCCTGCTTGCTGGGGCCGTCCTGACCCGCCAGCCAGGCGATGCGCCCCTTCTCCAGCTGGTCGAGCACGAAGGTGTCGTCCCCCGGGGTCGATTCGCGCACCTCGGGCAGGGCTTCGGCGGCATGGCCCAGCAGCAGCTGGTTGCGCAGAGGCACCATCTGATCCGAGTAGGAGACGAACATGTCTTTCCACTGGGAGGCACAGCCTCCCAGCAGCAGACCGGCCAACAGCAGGCCGGTCGACGGGACGAGGCGCATCACAGGCTCAGCAGGGGTCCCAGGGGCTGGCCACCGACCAGGTGCAGGTGGATGTGATAGACCTCCTGCCCGCCGTGGCGGTTGCAATTCATGATGAGGCGGTAGCCGTCCTCGGCGATGCCCGCGTCGCTGGCGAGCTTGCGGGCCACGGTGAACATCCGGCCCAGCGCCAGCTCGTGATCCGGCTCCACGTCGTTGACGGTGGGGATGAGCACGTTGGGAATAATCAGGATATGGGTCTTGGCTTTGGGCTGGATGTCGCGAAACGCGGTCACCAGATCGTCTTGATAAAGGATGTCGGCGGGGATCTCCTTGCGGATGATTTTGCTGAAAATGGTTTCTTGCGCCATGGGTAACTCCTTTATAGGAAAAAGAAAATTCAATACAAAGCTCAAGCGGCTCCCAAACAGGCCGCCGCAACGCGCCAAGTGTGACACAAGCCGACATTTGGCACAGCCGTTGTCCCAATCGCTTCAGTTATTGTGAAGAATACCGATAGCGAGGAGACGTCCCGCGAACCACAACGGCATCCCCTTCGGGGCATGCAGGGTATCAAAGGGACGGGGTACTCAGGCAAGGGACTTTTGCACAGACAGCGGGACAATAATGAAACAAACAATGTCAGACCTCTCGATCCTACAGAGAGTCTATCTGGGCTTTGCCATCCTGGTCACCGTCATGGTCGCCAGTGCGGTACTGACCTTTCGCGGCCAGAGCGAACTCAGCGGCGCCCTGGATCAGGTGACCCAGGAGTCCATGCCGCTGGTACTCGCCAGCAGCCAGACCCAGATAAGCCTGCTCAGTGCCAACAAATGGCTCACCGACGTGCTGACCGAGCAGGATCTCAAGCAACTGCCGGCGGAAGTGGCCGAGTTGCAACAGGCCAAGGGCCAGGTCGACAAGATGGTCGCCAGCCTCAAGCAGCAGGTGGCGGTTCATCCCCAGTTGCAGGCGGACATGACTGCCCTCGTCAAGCTGGTGGATGACTACCTGCAACTGACCCAGACCCTGCCCGGCGAACACGAGGCCCTGCTCACCCGGCTGCACAAGGTCAATCAGGCCAAGGGCCAATTCCAGGTCAGCCTGCCCCAGTTCAAGAAGAACCTGGGGGACATGATGGTCACCATCGACGACAGCTTTATCAAGATGCTCTCCGAGACCCTGACCACCAAGCTCTCCGCCATCGAGCTCTCCACCATGGATGCCCTCAACCAGAGCATCCCCGCCCCCATCGAGGCGGCGCTCAAGCGCAACAAGATGCAGATCGAGGGCTTCAACAGCACCATCAAGGATCTCCAGGGAGAGCTCAAGGATTTCGACAACAACATGGGCCACTACGTCCATGGCTTCGTGCGTGACACCACGGGCAATGACGGCGTGCTCTCCCAATACCTGGCCCTGATGAAGCAGCAGCAGGCCATGCGCGAGCAGAGCAAGCAGGCGAGCCAGCTCATCCTCAGCATCCAGAACAAGCTGGAGGGGATCACCGCCCAGAGCCAGCAGCTGATGAACGCCAGCATCCAGGCCTCCGATCGGGTGCAGACCCAGAGTACCCTGACCCAGGGGATCAGCATCGCCATCGCCATCTTCGTCGCCATCCTGGTGGCCTTCACCCTGGGCAAGGCCATCCGCCGCCCCTTGAAAGAGCTGCTGCGGGTGCTGACCGAGGTGACCCAGGGTGACATGACCCAGCGCGTCGGCTTCAAGAGCCAGAACGAATTCGGCCAGCTCGCCAGCCAGATCAACCTGTTGATCCACCAGATGGGGGATGTGCTCAAGCAGCTCTCCCAGGCTTCGACCCAGCTCAACAGCGCCGCCCACGACAACCGCCACACCACCGAATCGGTGCGGGCGGATCTGGAGAAACAGCGTCAGGAGACCGCCTCGGTCGCCGCCGCCATGACCCAGATGGAGGCCTCGGTGCGGGAGGTGGCCCAGGCCGCCAACCAGACCCTGGAGCGGGTGCAGGATGTGGAGAAAGCCTCCGAGATGGGGCGCAAGGTGATGGCAGGCAACATCACCACCACCCACCAGCTGGCGGGCAAGCTGCAGCAGACCGGCAAGGTGATTGGCGACGTGAGCGCCATGAGCGGCCAGATTGGCAACATCCTCGACGTCATCCGCGGCATCGCCGAGCAGACCAACCTGCTGGCCCTCAACGCCGCCATCGAGGCGGCCCGTGCCGGCGAGCAGGGACGCGGGTTTGCGGTGGTGGCCGACGAGGTGCGCAACCTGGCTGGCCGCACCGCCCAGTCCACCAGCGAAATCCAGACCATGATCGAGAACCTGCAGCAAGGCGTCGCCCGGGCAGTCAACGTGATGCAGGAGTGCTCCCGCGAGATGGACAGCTGCGTGGATCAGAGCTCCCAGGCCAACAACGCCATGGAAGAGGTGCAGGGCATAGTGGTGCTCATCAGCGACATGTCCAGCCAGATAGCCTCCGCCGCCGAGCAGCAGCAGGCCACCAGCGCCGACATCGCCACCAACCTCAACCGCATCTCCGACATCTCGGATCTCAACTATCAGGGCATAGAGCGGGTCGCCGAGACCAGCCAGCAGCTCGACTCCCTTGCCGAGCAGCAGGAGGGGCTGGTCCAGCGCTTCCGCCTCAGTGCCTGATGGCCACGACCCGATACGACAAGGCCCCGCATTGGCGGGGCCTTTTCATGGCAGCGAAGAACCTGGATCAGGCGTAGGCGATGGCGCCCTTGCCGACCCCTTCATAGGCGACAATCTTGACGAACTTGTCCCCTACCTGCTTCTTCACCTCTCGGGCGATGTAGTGGGCCAGCAACTCGATGGTGGTGTCGGTGTCGATCATCTCCACCTCCGCCGCCGGCATGGCGAGCTGGAACAGCCCCTGGGGCGCCACGTACTTGAAGCCGATGTAGTGAGCGTCCCCTTCTTTCAGTGACGCCTCGGCCCGCTCGCTCAGGGCGAGTTCGCCAAGGGCCACCCTGTCCTCTTCGGTGCCCAGGTAGATGTCGGCCCAGCGCTCGGCCCAGTTGAACTCCAGCTCCTCGTCACGCTCCCCGTCCACCAGGATC
Source organism: Aeromonas sp. ZOR0002 (assembly GCF_963866995.1). NCBI lineage: Bacteria > Pseudomonadati > Pseudomonadota > Gammaproteobacteria > Aeromonadales > Aeromonadaceae > Aeromonas > Aeromonas sp. ZOR0002. The sequence continues at coordinate 55,458 of NZ_CAWMFQ010000330.1, forward strand.
TCGACGGGAGAACGGTGGCCGTGGGCGATGCGCTGGCAGTTGCCGTCGTGCTTCTTGAGGCCGTGGCTGTAGTGGTAGAAGGCGCCCTCGATGCGCTCCTGGCGCAACGTCAGGGAGAGATCCTTGATGTTGCCGGGCAGACGCTTGGCCAGTACCCCCAGCAGATAGCGGGTCACCGACTCCTTATCCACCTGGGGGGCGGGAATGAAGGCAAAACCCTGGGCCGGGCAGCGCAGGTGGATGGCGCGACCCGGACGCAGCAGATCCACGGTGCTCTCGTCGTTCTCCAGCGCGTGGACATGGACCAGGGGACATTCCGTCGGCACCAGCAGCTTGTGATCCACCTCTTCATCGATGATCGACTTGATGAGTTTCTTCACCCGACCGAAGTCCAGCAGCATGCTCATCTCGTTGAGCTCGCCACTCATCTCGATGTCCACCAGCCAGCTCTCGCCCACCATGCCGCGGCGCTCGCATAAATAGCTGGAATCGATCACAGTCAAATCTCTAACAAATAACTTCATTACTCAGGCCTTGCTACAGAGAAAGTGCAGTTTGCGATATTATGACCCCGGATTATCGGCAAAGGAACTGGAACCCCCCATGAACAAATTGCTTATCAAGAATGCCACCCTGGTCAACGAAGGCCGCATCTATGCCTCCGACGTCCTGATCGAGGGTGAGCGGATCGCCCGCGTCGCCCCGGACATCAGTGCCCCCGATGCCGTGGTGATCGATGCAACGGGCCGTCATCTCATCCCCGGGATGATCGATGATCAGGTCCACTTCCGGGAGCCCGGCCTGACCCACAAGGGAACCATCGCCAGTGAATCCCGGGCCGCCGTGGCCGGTGGCACCACCAGCTTCATGGAAATGCCCAACGTCAATCCCCAGACCACCACCATCGACGCCCTCGAAGCCAAATACCAGATCGCCGCCAACTCCGCCGCCGCCAACTACAGCTTCTACCTGGGTGCCACCAACGACAACCTGGAAGAGATCAAGAAACTCGATCCCAAGCAGTCCTGCGGTATCAAGATCTTCATGGGGGCCTCCACCGGCAACATGCTGGTGGACAACCAGGAGACCCTGGCAGCCATCTTCCGCGAGAGCCCGGTGATGATCGTCACCCACTGCGAGGACACCCCGTCCATCAAGGTGCTGGAAGACGAAGCTCGCGCCAAGTGGGGCGAAGACGTGCCCATGCGCGAGCACGGCCGCATCCGCAGCGCGGACGCCTGCTACAAATCCTCCAGCATGGCGGTCTCCCTGGCCAAGCAGTACGGCGCCAAGCTGCACGTGCTGCACCTGACCACGGCGAAAGAGCTCTCACTCTTTACCGCCACCCCGGATCTGAAGGATCTCAAGGACAAGAACATCACCGCCGAAGTGTGCGTCCACCACCTCTTCTTCAACGAGGCGGACTACGACACCCTGGGCAGCCAGATCAAGTGCAACCCGGCGGTGAAGAGCGCAGCCGACCAGCACGCCCTGCTGGATGCGGTACGCAACGACGTGCTCGACATCATCGCCACCGACCACGCCCCCCACACCTGGGAAGAGAAGCAGAACAGCTACTTCAAGGCGCCGTCCGGCGTGCCCCTGGTGCAGCACTCCCTGCAGGCGCTGCTGGAGCTCTACCACAACGGGGTCTTCAGCCTGGAAACCATCGTCAAGAAGACCTCCCACGCGGTGGCCGAACGCTTCCAGGTGCAGGATCGCGGCTACATCCGGGAAGGCTACTTCGCCGACCTGGTGCTGCTGGATCTCGGCAAGCCCTACGTAGTCACCGACAGCAACCTGCTCTACCTGTGCGGCTGGTCCCCGTTCAACGGCTACCGCTTCCAGAGCACCATCGAGATGACCCTGGTGAACGGCCAGATTGCCTGGCAGAACGGCCAAGTCACCGACAAGGTATTGGGCAAGCGACTCACCTTCAACCGCTGACCTGGATGATGACCGCTTCCAGCGCGCCCTGCTTGAGATGACCCTGGTGAACGGTCAGGTCACCGACAAGGTATTGGGCAAGCGCTTGACCTTCAACCGCTGATCTCGGCTTGAGAGCATCACGCCAAACGGCCACCTCCGGGTGGCCGTTTTTCCTGCAAGACAACGATGAGGTGCCGACAAAATGCACCACTGGTCGCACTTTGATCCGAAGTTGCTCGCAAAGCAGGCAAACGATCTCGAACCTGAATTTCCCCTGTTGACAGGGTCGGGGCATCTCCATAAACTCCCTCCCCGTCAGCCGAGCTGACTCCGTCGGTGTGTAGCGCAGCCAGGTAGCGCATCTGCATGGGGTGTAGAGGGTCGGAGGTTCGAATCCTCTCACACCGACCAAATTCCCCGAGAAAGGCCTTGTCAGACGACAAGGCCTTTTCTTTTATGGTCTTCCGCCGCGATTGTCTCTCCGATCCCTTTGTGCTGTAGTAAAACCCCCTTTGCCAAGCGGCCCGCATCATGTTGTCTTCCCTTCGTACTTTCTGCACCCTTGCCCTCAGCGCCCTGCTGGTCGGCCAGCTAGCGGGCTGCGCCACCGCCTATGACAGTGAAAAATCGTTCTGGAATGGCCAGACCGGTTTTTCACAGACCCAGCTTGGCCCGGCCCGCTGGCAACTGGAGTTTGTGGGCAACGATCTGGTGGACAGGGAAACGGCGCGCAAATACGTGCTCAAGCGGGCCGGTGAGGTGGCACAGGCAAAGGGATACCCCTGGATTCAGGTCGAGACGCTGACCCTGTCGCGGGATGCCGTCAGGGTCACCCCGACCCGCCCCCAATTCGGGTTCGACGAGTACGAGCCAGACACCTTCATGGACGACATGCAGGTGGAACACCGCACCTCGGCCCTGCTCGTCTTCACCCTGGAGGCCAGCCCCCGGGACGCGCAGAGCATGGAAGCCGTTTATCTCGCAAAAATTAAAATAAACAGCGATTAATACAAATAAATCACAAGATGCATATCAAATGCAGCTAACAACAACACAAAACTCCGAAACAAGTCACTGGATTTCCCCTTCGCGATTAGGCATGCTCCAGCACACCGGCTGTCTGGATTCCACCGCCCGGATCACAAAAAAGGACTGAGGCGGTCCCTCGCCGCCTGCACAGGCATTGCACCTATCGAAACCGGAACTCCCCCATGAAAATGAACAAGTTGACCGTTGCCATCCTCATTGCGATGTTGCTTGGCATCGTGACCGGGCAGGGTTATCGCCTGCTCGCGCCCGCACAGGCCGCAGGCTTTGCCGATGACATTACCCTGCTGACCGACATCTTCCTGCGCCTCATCAAGATGATCATCGCCCCCCTGGTGTTCACCACGCTCGTGGTCGGTATCGCCAAGATGGGCGACACCCGCACCGTGGGCCGCATCGGCGTCAAGACCCTGGGCTGGTTCATGCTCGCCTCCCTGATGTCCCTGACCCTGGGGCTGGTCATGGTCCACCTGATGCAACCTGGGGTGGGGCTCTCCCTCTCCCTGCCCGATGACGGCACCAGCTCAGGCGTGGTTGCCACCGCCATCTCCCTCAAGGATTTCGTGACCCACGCCATCCCGAAAAGCGTGGTCGAAGCGATGGCCACCAACGAGATCCTGCAGATCGTGGTCTTCTCCCTCTTCTTCGGGCTGGCCGCCGCCGCCCTGGGGGACGACGCCAAGCCCGTGGTCAAGCTGATGGCCAGCGGCGCCGAGATCATGCTCAAGGTGACCGGCTACGTGATGAACTTCGCCCCGTTCGCGGTGTTTGGCGCCATCGCCGCCATGGTCGCCAAGGAGGGGCTCGGCATCCTAGCAACCTATGGCACCTTCATGGCCCAGTTCTATCTGGCGCTCGGCTGCCTCTGGCTGCTGCTCATCGCCATGGGCAGCCTCTTCATCCGCCGCCGCATCCTGACTCTGCTCACCCTCATTCGCGAACCCATCCTGCTGGCCTTCTCCACCGCCAGCTCCGAGGCCGCCTACCCCAAGACCCTGGACAGGCTGGAGAAATTTGGCTGTGACAAGCGCATCGCCAGCTTCGTGCTCCCCATGGGCTACTCCTTCAACCTGGACGGCTCCATGATGTACTGCACCTTCGCGGTGATGTTCATCGCCCAGGCCTATGGCATCGAGCTCTCCACGGCCCAGCAGATCACCATGCTGCTGCTGCTGATGGTTACTTCCAAGGGAATGGCCGGGGTGCCCCGCGCCTCCCTGGTGGTGATTGCCGCCACCCTCAACCAGTTCCACATCCCGGAAGCGGGCATCTTGCTGCTGCTCGGTATCGACCACTTCCTCGACATGGGGCGCTCCGCCACCAACGTGCTGGGCAACGCCATCGCCGCGAGCGTGGTGGCCAAGAGCGAAGACAGCCTGGGTGAGACCGCCCCCCTCGGCGAGGTGGACACCGCCAAGGCGTGATCCCCCCTGACACCCATGACAACGGCCCGCTTCTGCGGGCCGTTGTCATATGCCTGATGGGCACGCCGCGCCTCAGCACCAGCGCCTGACCTGTCGGCAATAGTCGTCATAGGCATCGCCGAATTGTCGCCGCAGCGCCTGCTCCTCCGCCAGGATCTGGAAGCAGGTAAGCCAGCCCCAGAGCAGCAGCGGCCCGAGCCACACTGCCATGCCTCCCAGATAGCACGCCAGCGCCAGGGTCCAGCAGAGCAGCCCCAGGTACATGGGATTGCGGCTGATGCGATAGACGCCCCGGGTCACCAGCACCCGGCTGCTCTCCAGCCGCTGGGGGTGCACAGTGGTGCGCTGCTGCCAGAAATGCAAAAGCGCACCGCCCCCCAACAGGGCTCCCGCCAGCCACAGCGTGGCGACCAGCACCAGCCACAGGGGCGCCGCCCTCCCCTCGCCCAGCCCCAGCCACATGGCGAGCACGATGACGACGAACAGCAGCAGCGGTGGAATCCGCAACGTCAGCTTCATATTTTCTTCCTGCAACACGTGCCACGATTGACGCCGTTGAGATACACTCCCAGAGTCGGCATCTGGTTAAAAAGTGAAATATATCATTAGCATAGCAACATGCCATGACCAGACCTGCCGCAGCTCGCCTCAGCGATGAGCCCAGCCTCAACTCAAGACAATAAGAAAGGACTTGCCCCATGCACAAGAAAACACTGCTCGCGACCCTGATCTTTGGCCTGCTGGCCGGCCAGGCGGTCGCCGCCCCCTACCTGCCGCTCGCCGACGACCACCGCAACGGTCAGGAACAGACCGCCGCCAACGCCTGGCTGGAAGTGGATCTCGGTGCCTTCGAGCACAACATCCAGACCCTGAAGAATCGCCTCGGTGACAAGGGCCCGCAGATCTGCGCCATCATGAAGGCGGACGCCTACGGTCACGGCATCGACCTGCTGGTCCCTTCCGTGGTCAAGGCAGCCATCCCCTGCATCGGCATCGCCAGCAACGAAGAAGCACGTGTTGCCCGAGAGAAGGGCTTCGAAGGTCGCCTGATGCGGGTGCGTGCCGCCACCCCGGATGAAGTGGAGCAGGCCCTGCCCTACAAGCTGGAAGAGCTCATCGGCAGCCTGGAGAGCGCCAAGGGGATCGCCGACATCGCCCAGCGCCATCACACCAACATCCCGGTGCACATCGGCCTGAACTCCGCCGGCATGAGCCGCAACGGCATCGATCTGCGCCAGGACGATGCCAAGGCCGATGCCCTGGCCATGCTCAAGCTCAAGGGGATCACCCCGGTCGGCATCATGACCCACTTCCCGGTGGAGGAGAAAGAGGACGTCAAGCTGGGGCTGGCCCAGTTCAAGCTGGACTACCAGTGGCTCATCGACGCCGGCAAGCTGGATCGCAGCAAGCTCACCATCCACGCCGCCAACTCCTTCGCCACCCTGGAAGTACCGGAAGCCTACTTTGACATGGTGCGCCCGGGCGGCATCATCTATGGCGACACCATTCCCTCCTACACCGAGTACAAGAAGGTGATGGCGTTCAAGACCCAGGTCGCCTCCGTCAACCACTACCCGGCGGGCAACACCGTCGGCTATGACCGCACCTTCACCCTCAAGCGCGACTCCCTGCTGGCCAACCTGCCGATGGGCTACTCCGACGGCTACCGCCGCGCCATGAGCAACAAGGCCTATGTGCTGATCCATGGCCAGAAGGCTCCCGTCGTGGGCAAGACTTCCATGAACACCACCATGGTGGACGTCACCGACATCAAGGGGATCAAACCCGGTGACGAGGTGGTCCTGTTCGGACGCCAGGGTGATGCTGAAGTGAAACAATCCGATCTGGAGGAGTACAACGGTGCCCTCTTGGCGGACATGTACACCGTCTGGGGCTACACCAACCCCAAGAAGATCAAGCGCTAAGCAAATTGCTGACATGAAAAAGGGCTCCCGAGGGAGCCCTTTTTATTGCACCGTTCACGCCGCCTTTTTGCGGGTCATCAGCAGACTCAGCCCCATGGAGGCCAGCAGGATCAGCGCCACCACGCCAAGGGCGATGCCGGTCGGTATCTTGAAGATATCGAGCAGCAACATCTTGACCCCGATGAACATCAGGATCAGCGCCAGGCCGTATTTGAGCAGGGCGAAGCGATCGGCCACCCCGGCCAGCAGGAAGTACATGGCGCGCAGCCCCATGATGGCGAAGATGTTGGAGGTGAGCACGATGAAGGGATCCGTGGTCACCGCGAAGATGGCCGGGATACTGTCCACCGCGAAGATGAGGTCGCTCACCTCCACCAGCACCAGGATGAGCAGCAGTGGGGTCGCGTAGCGCACACCGTCACGCCAGACGAAGAACTTCTCCCCCTCCAGCGTCTCGGTCACCTTGAAGCGACGACGCATCCAGCCGAGCAGGGCATTGTTCTCGAGATCCGGCTCCTTGTCGGCCGCCCACAGCATCTTGGCACCGGTCAGCAGCAGGAAGGCCCCGAACAGGTAGAGGATCCAGTGGAACTGCTCGATGAGCCAGCTGCCCGCGAACACCATGCCGGCGCGCATCACGATGGCCCCCAGCACCCCGTAGAGCAGGACCCGGCGCTGCAGCTCCGCCGGAATGGCAAAGTAGCCGAACAGCATCAGCCAGACGAAGACGTTGTCCACCGCCAGTGCCTTTTCGATGAGGTAGCCGGTGAGAAACTCCAGCCCCTTCTGGTTCGCGATTTCGCGCCCGGCACTGTGATCCAGCCAGAGCCAGATGGCCAGGTTGAACAGGAGCGCCACGCTGACCCAGATGAGAGACCAGATGCCCGCCTCTTTCAGCGACACCTTGTGCGCCTTGCCGCCACCGACAAAGCGGATATCAATCCACAACAGGACCAGCACTATGCTGAAGAAACCGGTCCACATCCACCATTCACCCATTTTCACTTCTCCCAAAACGACAAAACCCACGGCCGGGAGGCAGTGGGTTCGCGTTTGGAGCAGATACACCTTGCCTCTCGGCAAGGTCTCACTTACAGCCGACTTGCGTCAACTGCCCGGCTGCCGGGTGCACTGCAGGATATGGGTGCACCGTAATGACGACAAACCGGCGAGAAGTTACTCCCCTTGTGCGGCGGATAGTAGCAGCGACAACCGCTGGCGCCAAGAGAGGATTTGATGGGCAGGCAAAAAAGAGGGGCGCCACCCGGGCGCCCCTGTCACGATCCCATCCTCAGAGCGGATCCACCTTGAGACAGGAAACCGCGTGGTCGAAGTTGCCCTCGAGCTGAGGCCGGGTCTTGGCGCACTCCGGACCTGCCACCGGGCAGCGGGTGCGGAACACGCAGCCGGAGGGCGGATTCATGGGGGATGGCAAGTCCCCTTCCAGGATCTGAATGACCTTGCTGCGCTCCAGATCCGGATCCGGGATGGGGACCGCCGACATCAGCGCCTTGGTATAGGGGTGCAGGGGATTGGCGAAGATCTCCTTGCCAGTCCCCAGCTCCACCGCGTTCCCCAGGTACATCACCAGCACCCGATCGGAGATGTGTTTGACCACGGAGAGGTCGTGGGCGATGAAGATGAGGGAGAGACCCATCTCCTTTTGCAGGGATTTGAGCAGGTTCACCACCTGAGCCTGGATGGAGACATCCAGCGCCGAGACCGGCTCGTCACAGATGATCATCTTGGGCTCGAGGATGAGCGCCCGGGCGATGCCGATGCGCTGGCACTGGCCGCCGGAGTACTCATGGGGGTAACGGTTCACCAGGTTCGGCAACAGACCCACCTTGGTCATCATGGCGCGCACCTTCTCCTTCACCTCTTCCCTTGGCAGGGTCGGGTAGAAGGTGATGAGGGGCTCGGCGATGATGTCGCCTATGGTCATGCGGGGGTTCAGGGAGGCCAGCGGGTCCTGGAAGATCATCTGGATTTCCTTGCGCTTCTCCCGCAGGGCGTTCTGCTCGAGCTTGGTCAAGTCCTGCCCAAGCCACACCACCTTGCCGTCGGTGGCCGGTACCAGGCCGATGAGGGCACGGGCGAAGGTGGATTTGCCGCAACCGGACTCCCCCACTACGCCCAGGGTCTCCCCTTCGTAGAGGCGCAGGGTCACCCCGTCCACCGCCTTCAGGGCGGAGGGCTTGGCCCAGGGCCAGGCCTTGTCACTCTTGATATGGAAGTGAACCTTGAGGTCGGACACTTCCAGCAGCAGTTTCTTGTCAGTACCCATTTAGTTCACTCCCTTGATCATGGCATCCGATACCCAGTGGCACGCCCGCTCCCGGCCGTCGTTGAACGGTGTCAGGATCGGCGATTGCTGGCCACACATCTCGCTCACCCGGTGGCAACGCTCCTGGAAGGGACAGCCAGTGGGCAAACGCAGCAGGTTGGGCGGATTGCCCGGAATGGTGGGCAGCTCTTCCCCTTCGGTGTCGAGGCGGGGAATGGCGCGCAGCAAGCCTTCGGTATAGGGGTGGCTCGGGCGATAGAAGATATCGTTGACCCGGCCGTACTCCATGGTCCGGCCTGCATACATCACCAGCACCTTGTCGCAGATGCCGGCCACGACGCCAAGATCGTGGGTGATCATGATGATGGCGGTGTTGAACTCGCGCTTGAGCTCGTTCATCAGGGTCATGATCTGGGCCTGTACCGTCACGTCCAGCGCCGTGGTCGGCTCGTCGGCGATGAGCAGCTGCGGCCGGCACAGGAGCGCCATGGCGATCATCACCCGCTGGCGCATGCCGCCTGAGAACTCGTGGGGGTACATGTTCATCCGCTTGCGCGACTCGGGGATCTTCACCGCGTCCAGCATGCGCACCGACTCCTCGAAGGCGGCAGCCTTGGTCATCCCCTTGTGCAGCATCAGCACTTCCATCAGCTGATCCTTGACCTTCATGTAGGGGTTGAGCGACGTCATGGGGTCCTGGAAGATCATGGCGATCTTCTCGGAGCGGATCTTGTTGAGCTTGTGCTCCGGCAGATTCAGGATCTCGTCCCCCTGAAATTTGGCCGAGCCGGTGATGACGCCGTTCTTGGCCAGCAGCCCCATGATGGCAAAGGCAGTCTGGGACTTGCCTGAGCCCGACTCCCCGACGATCCCCAGGGTTTCGCCAGCAGAAAGAGAAAAGTTGAGGTCGTTGACGGCCACCACATTGCCGTCCGGGGTCTTGAACTCGACCCGCAGATCTTTCACATCCAGTAATTTCATCTCAGTACTCCTTATCGCGCTGTCGTGATGGGGGCCTGCCCGTGGTGAACGCGGTGCGTTCCCTGAACGGGTCTGATGGCCCCTTGGCGTCTTGCCGGTCCCTGGGTATCAGCGATCCTTGGGATCCAGGGCATCACGCAGACCATCCCCGAGGAAGTTGAAGCAGAACAGGGTCACCACCATGAAACCGGCGGGGAACAGGAGTTGCCAGATGGCCACTTCCATCGACTTGGAGCCTTCATCCAGCAGGGCGCCCCAGCTGGTCATGGGCTCTTGCACGCCCAGACCCAGGAAGCTCAGGAAGGATTCGAACATGATCATCCCCGGCACCAGCAGGGTGGCGTAAACCGCCACTATGCCGAGCACGTTGGGCACGATATGACGGGTGATGATCTTCCACTTGGAGACGCCGCAGACGTGGGCCGCCTCGATGAACTCCTTGCTCTTGAGACTCAGGGTCTGGCCCCGCACGATCCGCGCCATGTCGAGCCAGCTCACCGCCCCGATGGCGAGGAAAATGAGGGCCAGGTTGCGACCAAAGAAGGTCACCAGCATGATCACGAAGAACATGAAGGGGAAGGCGTTGAGGATCTCAAGCACCCGCATCATCAGGCTGTCGACGCGACCGCCGATGAAGCCGGACGCGGCGCCGTAGAGGGTGCCGATGATGACGGCGACCAGGGCCCCCATGATGCCGACCATCAGGGAGATGCGTCCGCCGAGCAGGGTACGCACGAACAGGTCGCGCCCCAGGCTGTCTGTGCCGAACCAGTGGCCGGTCTCCATGTCCGGGGCACTCTGCATGGCCCCCCAGTCCGGGTCATCGAACGTGTACTGGGACAGGTGGGGCCCCACGATCACCGCCAGACCGATGATGGTCAGAATGATGAGGCTGGTCAGGGCCGCCTTGTTGCGCAGGAAACGGCGACGGGCATCCTTCCACAGGGAGCGTCCTTCCACCACTTCCACTTTCTGGGCGAACGCCTCGACGGCTTCGCGCTTTTCAGTTGTGACTACCATGATGTACTCCCGGCTTAGTAACGGATCTTGGGATCGATGACGGCATAGAGAATATCGACCACGGCGTTAAAGGTGATAGTGAGGGCGCCGACCAGAATGGTCAGACCGAGCACCATGGAGTAATCACGGTTGAGGGCACCGTTGACGAACAGCTGGCCAATCCCCGGCAGGCCGAAGATGGTCTCGATGACCACGGAGCCGGTGATGATGCCCACGAAGGCCGGTCCCAGGTAGGAGACCACCGGCAGCATGGCCGGGCGCAGCGCGTGCTTGAGGATGATGTGGCGCAGGGGCAGCCCCTTGGCGCGGGCGGTACGGATGAAGTTGGAGTTCATGGTCTCGATCATGCTGCCGCGCATGATGCGGGAGATGGCCGAGATGTAGTACATCATCATGCCGAACACCGGCAGTACCATGAACTGGGCGCCGCCCCCCTGCCAGCCCCCCGCCGGGAACCAGCCCAGATAGATACTGAAGAAGAGCACCAGCAGCGGTGCCAGCACGAAGCCGGGTATCACCACCCCGGCCATGGCCGACGACATCAACAGGTAGTCGATGAGGGTGTTCTGTTTCAGGGCCGCAATGGTGCCGAAGGTGACCCCCAGGGTCACTGCCAGCAGGAAGGCGACCGAGCCTATCTTGGCGGAGACAGGCAGGGCCTGGCTCACCAGATCATTGACGGTGAAGTCCTTGTATTTGAAGGAAGGCCCCAGATCCCCCTGGACCAGGTTGCCGAGGTAAGTGAGGTATTGCATGCCGATGGGCTTGTCCAGGCCATATTTGGCTTCGATGTTGGCCAGGACTTCCGGCGGCAGGGCGCGTTCGCTGGTGAAGGGGTTACCCGGGGCGAAGCGCATCATGAAGAAGGAGACGGTGATCAAGACCAGCAGAGTCGGGATCGCTTCCAGTAGACGTTTAAGGATGAATTTCAACATAGACATTTCCTGTCCTGTACTGCTTCCAAAGGGTCGCGGTTGTAATAAAGGCCCGCCGTCTGGCGGGCCCTGCTTGTTATGCGACTTGTTTCTTTACTCAGTGAGCAACGATGTACATGTCTTTGCTGTAGATGTTGTCCAGCGGGTTGGCCGGGTAGCCGCCCACGTAGGGCTTGACCATGCGGGAGGTCACGTACTGATAGATGGGGGCGATCGGCATGTCCTTGGCCAGGATCTCTTCGGCCTGGACATAGAGCTTGTTGCGCGCCTCGGCATCCACCTGGTTGCGGGACTCGCTCATCAGCTTGTCGAACGTCGGGTTGGAGTATTTGCCGTCGTTGTTGCCGTGAGTGGTCTGCATCAGATCCAGCATGGAGGAGGCTTCGTTGTAGTCGGCAATCCAACCACGACGGGCCACATCAAACTGGCCTTGCTTGAGCGTCTCCAGATAGGTCTTCCACTCCTGGTTCACCAGGCTCACCTGCACGCCGAGCTTCTTCCACATGGAGGCGACGGCCACGGCCACCTTCTTGTGGTTGTCGTCGGTGTTATAGAGCAGCTCGAACTTGAGCGGGTTGCCCGGGCCGTAACCGGCTTCGGTCAGCAGCTCTTTCGCCTTGGTATCGCGCTCTGCCTGGGTCAGCTTGGACCAGGATGGTGCCACCGGCTTGAAGCCGTCCACGAAGTCGGGCACCAGGGCATAACCCGGGGTCTCACCCTTGCCCATCACCTTGTCGGCGATCACGTCGCGATCGATGGCGTAGGTGAGTGCAGTACGCACCCGCACGTCGTCATAAGGTTTGCGCTTGGTGTTGAAGGTGTAGTAGTAGGTGCCCACATAGCCGCTGACCTTCACTTCGTCCGGCAGCTCTTTCTTCATCTGCTTGAAGCGTTCGATGGGCATGTTGTAGGTCAGATCCACTTCGCCAGCCAGATAGCGGTTCAGCTCGGCGTTGGTGGACTGGATGGGCAGGTAGGTCACCTTGTTGATGACGGTCTTGCCGTTGTTCCAGTAGTTGGGGTTGCGCTCGACGTCGACACGCTCGTTGACCACCCAGTCCTTCAGCACGTAGGCGCCGTTGGATACCATGTTGCCGGGCTGGGTCCACTTGTCACCGAACTTCTCGATCACCTTCTTCGGGACCGGATAGGTGGTGGTGTGGGAGAGCATGCTGACGAAGTAAGGCACCGCCTTCTCCAGCTGCACCTCGAAGGTATGATCGTCCACCGCCTTCACACCCAGAGTGTCGGCCGGCTTCTTGCCCGCGATGATGTCGGAGGCATTGATGATGGTCGGGATCTCCATGTACCAGGAGTAGGGAGAGGCCGTCTTGGGATCCACCGCGCGCTGGAAGGCAAAGACGAAGTCATGCGCGGTGACGGGATCCCCGTTGGACCACTTGGCATCCTTGCGCAGGTGGAACACGTAGTGTTTGTTGTCCTTGGTTTCCCAGGACTCGGCGACGCCGGGCAGGGTTTCGCCCTTGGGGCCGGAGGAGACGAGACCTTCGAACAGGTCACGCAATACGTTGGATTCGGGGGTACCTTCCACTTTCTGGGGATCCAGGGTGGCGGGTTCGGAACCATTGCCTTTCACCAGGGTTTGCTCGGGAGCAAGCTTGGTACCGGCGGGGACATCGGCGGCGTGAGCCAGGGTGGCGCCACCGAAAAGTGCAGTCAATAAAAGGGTATTAATAATTGTTTTTCTATGAGTCATTTCCATACTCCAACAAGAACATTCCATGCATTTGTTATCCACGAGACAAACACCTCGCTGCCCGCATAATTCCCTGACAATTCTGATAATGCAATAGATATCATCAGGAACAGGCCGCTTTCATGGTCAAAAAAACAACTTAAAACCATTTATTCAGCATTTAAATATCCCGAGACGGTCATTTTTCGTACAGGGCCGCTCGATTCTAGGAAATGACCAACAAAAAAGAAACAATAAAAAGCCGGTCACAAGGACCGGCTCCGACAAAAACGGACCTGGCTCACACCAGACCGGGGAAGACTCCCTTGATGCCCGCCACGATGATCTCGATGCCAAGGGACATCATGATGAGACCCATGATACGAGTCACCACGTTGATGCCGGTGTTGCCCATCAGCTTGAACAGCAGGGGAGCGGCGCGGAAGATGAGCCAGGAGCAGCAGGCAAACGCCACCACCACCACGAACATGCCGGCCATCTGGGGCAGGGTCTTCTGGCTGGCATAGACGATGGAAGAGGAGATGGCACCGGGTCCGGCCATCAGCGGCAGAGCCAGGGGCACCACGGCAATGGATTCACGCGCAGCCAGTTCACCCTTCTCCTGCTTGTTATGCTTCACCTCCCCCAGCTTGCCCTGCAGCATGGACCAGGCGATCAAGGTAATCAGCGAGCCACCGGCAATGCGAAACGACGCCAGGGAGATGCCGAAACTGTCGAGGATGAGCTGTCCCATGCACATGGAGACCATCAGGATGATCATCACGGCAATGTGGGCGGTGGTGTTGGTCTTGCGTCGCTCCTCCGGCGACATGTGGCCCGTCAGGCTCACAAAGACCGGCAACAGACCCAGCGGGTTGATGATCGCGAACAGGCCGACGAAAAATTTCAGGTATAAAGAGAAGTCTATTGTTGCCATAGGCGCCATCCAGAACCAATACGAGCCACAAGGGGCCAGCCCCCAAACTGCGCGTAAATTTACACCATGGCTTTTCCCTTCTCCAATCAAATAATCTCACCCTTACCGGGGCTTTTTAGTTAGTTCCGCTAATGTATCGACAAAATTCAACATATCGGGTTGTTAAGGGAGAGAGGTCGCCATTAACATCGCCGGGTGCCATGGCAGCGCGTTATATCAACCCTAAGCCAAGAAACGATATTTTCGGCAAATGGCACCCTTGCTTCTCACCACACCTGCTTGCCGCCCCCACCCGCTCCTGTGACCCCGATTTTTGGCCTTTCTCACCCTGGTGCGGCACCAGTGGGGTCGGCTGTGAAGAGGTGACACGTTCCCTGCCACCGTCAGATGTGCTGTTTCGCCAGGGCGACTGGATGAAAACAACAACCCCTTTCTCAACATAAATGAAACGTCAGGGGCTGGGCGTTCTGCCGCCATCACGGCAATGCCACCTCCCCCCATCCCGGTCAAGGCGAGAATTCATCGGATCCCCTTCCCTAAGCAGATATTCCAAGGGTGCGTGACAGCAGCTCGTGATGCCAAGAAAGGATGACACACTCCCGTAACATAGTGGTGCGACAAGGGGTGAAACAAAATTTCTTTTGTTCTTTTGTTACATATGATCCAGATCAATCTTTTCTGACACATCCCGACCCTATAATCGAGCCAGAAAACAGTTTACTAAGGCATGTAAATACCCCGTTATGGTGATTCTCGCCTTGACAAGGTGGCTATAATTGCCGGGCATTGCCAAGGTCTTACTAAACAGTTTTCAAATCATCAGGAGATAAACATGGCAGTAACCAATTTGGCTGAACTGGATGCACTGGTTGCCCGCGTCAAAGAAGCACAGCGTCAATTCGCCAGCTTCTCGCAAGAGCAGGTAGACAAGGTCTTCCGTGCCGCCGCCCTGGCCGCCAGCAACGCCCGTATCCCCCTGGCCCAGATGGCCGTGGCTGAATCCGGTATGGGTATCATCGAAGACAAGGTTATCAAGAACCACTTCGCCTCCGAATACATCTACAACGCCTATAAAGATGAGAAGACCTGCGGCATCCTGAGCCAGGACGACGAGATGGGCACCATCACCATCGCCGAGCCGGTAGGCATCATCTGCGGTATCGTACCGACCACCAACCCGACTTCCACTGCGATCTTCAAGGCCCTCATCTCCCTGAAGACCCGCAACGCCATCATCTTCTCCCCGCATCCCCGCGCCAAGAACTCCACCAATACCGCTGCCAAGCTGGTACTGGATGCTGCCGTGGCCGCCGGTGCGCCGAAAGACATCATCGGCTGGATTGATCAACCCTCCGTCGAACTCTCCAACGCCCTGATGCGCCACAACGACATCAACCTGATCCTGGCCACCGGTGGCCCGGGCATGGTGAAGGCCGCCTACTCCTCCGGCAAGCCCGCCATCGGCGTGGGTGCGGGCAACGTGCCCATCGTCATCGACGAGACCGCCGATATCAAGCGTGCCGTCGCCTCCATCCTGATGTCCAAGACCTTCGACAACGGCGTGGTCTGTGCCTCCGAGCAGGCTGTCATCGTGGTCGACTCCATCTACAACCAGGTCAAGGAGCGTTTCGCGACCCACGCCGGCTACATCCTCTCCAAGGACGAAGCGGACAAGGTGCGTAAAGTGCTGCTGATCAACGGCGCCCTGAACGCCGACATCGTGGGCCAGCCTGCTACCAAGATCGCCGCCATGGCCGGTGTGACCGTGCCTGCCACCACCAAGATCCTCATCGGTGAAGGTCTGGAACTCTGCGCGGAAGACGAGTTCGCTCACGAGAAACTCTCCCCGACGCTGGGTATGTTCCGTGCCAAGAACTTCGAAGAAGCCGTCGAAATGGCCTGCGACATGGTCAACATCGGTGGTATCGGCCACACCTCCGGTCTCTATACCGACCAGGATCGCAATGCCGACCGCATCAAGTACTTCGGCGACAAGATGAAGACCGCCCGTATCCTCATCAACACCCCCTCCACCCAGGGTGGTATCGGTGACCTGTACAACTTCGCGCTGGCCCCGTCCCTGACCCTGGGTTGCGGCTCCTGGAGTGGTAACTCCATCTCCGAGAACGTCGGTCCCAAGCACTTGATCAACAAGAAGACAGTCGCAAAACGGGCAGAAAATATGCTGTGGCACAAACTTCCGAAATCCATCTACTTCCGTCGTGGTTCCCTGCCGATCGCCCTGGGCGACCTGGAAGGCAAGAAGCGCGCCATGGTGGTGACCGACCGCTTCCTGTTCAACAACGGCTATGCCGATGAAGTGGTTCGCCTGCTCAAGAAGCTGAACATGGAAGTGGAGATCTTCTACGAAGTGGAAGCCGACCCCACCCTGTCCGTGGTCCGCAAGGGCGCCGAGATGGCCAACTCCTTCAAGCCGGACGTGATCGTCGCCCTGGGTGGTGGTTCACCCATGGATGCCGCCAAGATCATGTGGGTCATGTACGAGCACCCGGACACCGCGTTCGAAGACCTGGCCATGCGCTTCATGGACATCCGCAAGCGTATCTACAAGTTCCCGAAAATGGGCGTGAAGGCCGAACTGGTCTGTATCACCACCACGTCCGGTACCGGTTCTGAAGTGACCCCGTTTGCGGTCGTGACCGACGACGCCACCGGCATGAAGTACCCGCTGGCCGACTACGAGCTGACCCCGAACATGGCCATCGTGGATGCCAACCTGGTAATGGGCATGCCCAAATCCTTGTGTGCCTTCGGTGGTATCGACGCCGTGACCCACGCCATGGAAGCCTATGTCTCCGTGCTGGCCAACGAATACTCCGACGGTCAGGCGCTGCAAGCCCTGAAACTGCTGAAGGACTACCTGCCCTCCAGCTACATCAACGGCGCCAACGACCCGGTTGCCCGCGAGAAGGTGCACAACGCCGCCACCATCGCCGGTATCGCGTTTGCCAACGCCTTCCTGGGTGTGTGCCACTCCATGGCCCACAAACTGGGTGCGGAGTTCCACATCCCCCACGGTCTGGCCAACGCCCTGCTGATCAGCAACGTCATCCGCTACAACGCGAACGACAACCCGACCAAGCAGACCGCGTTCTCCCAGTACGACCGTCCGCAGGCTCGCCGTCGCTACGCCGAAGTGGCTGACCACCTGGGCCTGACCGCTGCCGGTGACCGTACCGCCGCCAAGATCGAGAAGCTGCTGACCTGGCTGGACGAGCTGAAGGCTACCCTGGGGATCCCGGCCTCCATCCGCGAAGCCGGCGTGAACGAAGCGGACTTCCTGGCCAAGGTAGACCAGCTGGCGCTGGAAGCCTTCGATGACCAGTGCACCGGCGCCAACCCGCGCTACCCGCTGATCACCGAGCTGAAAGCCATCCTGATGGACACCTACTACGGCCGTCCCTTCATCGAGGAAGCCCCTGCTGCCGCCCCGGTTGCAGCCAAGGTCGACGCCAAGGTGGACAACAAGAAAAAATCCAAGGCCTGATAAACGCCACGGATGACAAAAGCCCGCGCACATGCGCGGGCTTTTTTGTTTGTCTATCTGTTTAATTTTGCTAGCTTGTTGATAGGCAAATTCGACAGAAGAGCTAGTCCATGGCGCTGATACAGGCCTCCATCGAGCAGTTGAGAGTCGGCCACTACATCCATCTTCCCACGGGATGGACGAGCCACCCTTTCATGTTCAACGCCTTCAAAATCAAGGACCAGCAACAGCTCGACATCATCCGCCACCTCGACCTGACCCTGCTGATGGTGGATCCCGACAAGAGCGATCTGCCGGTCGAGCCCCTGCTGCGGGCCGAACCCGTCCCCTCTCTTGAGATGAGCGACACGGGGGATACCACCTCCTCTTCTGAGGGCCCCACCTTCGACGAAAAGGCGTTCAGGCGCTCCCTTCGCATCGCGGACAAGGCGTTCGGTCAATCCCTGTCAGATCTTCGCGACGCCCTTGGCGCCCTCAACCTCAAACCGGACGAAGGCCTGGCCAATACCGCGCAGATAGTGCGCAGCACCGCCGCCCGTCTGGCAGAACACCAGGGGCCGCTCGGTCTGCACCTCATCCGCAGCCAGAACACGGATACCCTGCTGCAACACAGCCTGAGTGTGGCCTTCATCGCCATGCTGATGGCACGGGAGCTTGGCATGAATCCCGTCGAGATCGAGGAGACCGGTCTGGCGGGCCTGCTCCACGACATCGGCGAGCTCAGGATCCCGAGCCAGATCATCCAGAAGCGGGGGGAGCTCAGCAAGGCGGAGCAGAATTTCCTCAACATGCACCCCCAGTACGGACTGGAGATGCTCAACCAGTTGCAGGCTTTCGAACCCAGGATCCGCGAGGTCGCCTACCTGCATCACGAGCGCCTCGATGGCAGCGGCTTTCCCCTCGGGATCAAGGGCGACAAGATCCCCCCCCTCGCCCGCCTCATCGGGCTGGTGGATCACTATGACGAGCTGCTTCACCCGCGCAGCGGCCTCAACCCGCCGGGACCCAGCCAGGTGATCGGCCAGCTCTACAAGCTCTCCCAGAAGAAGTTCGAGCAAACCCAGGTCAGGTTGCTGATAAAAGTGCTGGGGGTCTATCCGCCGGGTTCCCTGGTGCGCCTGGATGACGATGCCCTGGCCCTGGTGCTCTCCACCGAGCCCAGCATGCCCCTCAGACCCAAGGTGCAGCCCTACCTCAAGGGGCAGCGGCCGGAAGGGGTGGCCATGATCGATCTGCGGGAAGATGCGCGAAGCATCGTCGCCACCCTCAGACAGGAAGAGCTGGCCGACGCGCAACGCGCCTTTTTCGGTCTGGGTCGGCGGGTCTGTTACTATTTCGCCTTCTGAGTTATCCCCAGAAGCTGGGGATAACTCATTGGACAAACCTGAATAATTGCTCAGGTCCCCTCGAAATCGTCCACCATTGGAGCTGGATAAAAAACGCCCAGCCGATGACCGGGCGGAGCATGCCACCTCCGTGTGGCGTATCCGGTGGATACCTTCATGCTCGTATCAGCAATATCAAGCGGGCGCAGGTTACACAAATATCAATTTAACGTGCTGATTTTATATGGTTTTATTTTTCCATTCTGGCAAACTGCCGCAGCGTTCAGCCCTCAGCCCGCATCAAGACGGGCTCAGGCTCACCCTGCGTCATGACAACGCCAGGCTCCGGCGTGGTGTTTGAGGAAGCTTTTTTATGCAACTAGTCCTCTCTCTGCTCCAGCAGATGAGCGTCAGCCTGGTCATCGCCTACCTTTTTTCCAAAAGCCCCCTGTTGCGTCCCCTGGCCAACTACTCCGTCAGGCTGCCCCACAAGGTGCTCATCTATGTCATCTTCTCCTGCTTTTGCATCCTGGGAACCTATGTGGGCCTCAACATCGATGACGCCATCGCCAACACCCGGGCGGTCGGTGCCGTACTGGGGGGACTGCTGGGTGGCCCCTTGGTGGGATTCCTGGTGGGGCTGACCGGCGGCCTGCACCGCTATACCCTGGGGGGGTTCACCGATCTCGCCTGCGCCATCTCCACCACCTGCGAAGGCTTGCTGGGGGGGCTGGTGCACTGGCGGCTGATGCGGGCAGGCAGGGTCAATGACCTCTTTGCGCCCAGGGTCGCCTTCTTTACCACCTTCGTGGCCGAGATCATGCAGATGGTGATCATCCTGCTGGTCGCCACCCCCTTCGACAAGTCCCTGCTGCTGGTGCGCACCATCGCCACCCCCATGATCCTCGCCAACTCCTGCGGGGCGGCGCTCTTCATCAGCATGATCCGCGACCAGCAGCGGATGTACGAAAAGTTCTCCCGGGTCTTCTCCGCCAAGGCGCTCACCATCGCCAACCGTACCGTCGGCATCATGAGCCAGGGGTTCACTCCGGAGGCCAGCGGCAAGATAGCCCATATCGTTCAGGAAGAGACCGGCGTCGGCGCCGTCGCCATCACGGACACCGACAAAATCCTCGCCTTCATCGGCACCGGGGAAGATCACCACAAGCCGGGCACCCCCATCACCTCGGCGATCACCCTGCAAGCCATCGCCCAGAACAAGGTGCTGTTCGCCGATGGCAACAGCCAGCCCTATCGTTGCAGCATCTCCCCCCAGTGCCAGCTCGGCTCCGTGCTGGTGATACCCCTGCAGGGTGACGAGGGGGTGATCGGCACCATCAAACTGTATGAGCCCAAGAAGCGGCTCTTCCTCAAGATCAATCACACCCTGGGAGAAGGGATCGCCAACCTGTTGTCCCAGCAGCTGCTGGCAGGCCGCCTGGAGCAGCAGCAGCGCCTGCTGGTGCAATCCGAGCTCAAGCTGGTGCAGGCACAGATAAACCCCCACTTCCTGTTCAACACCCTCAACACCATCAGCGCCATTACCCGCCGCGATCCGGGACGGGCACGGGAGCTGCTGCTGCACCTCTCCCGTTTCTTTCGCAACAACCTCAAGCGCCAGAGCGGCCTGACCACGTTGCGGGAAGAGCAGGAGCACTGCCTCTCCTACCTGGAGATAGAGCAGGCCCGCTTTGGCAAGCGGCTCACCGTCATCAACGAGATCCCGCCCCACCTTGCCGAGGTGCAACTGCCGAGCTTCACCCTGCAACCCCTCATCGAGAATGCCATCAAGCACGGCATCTGCTCCCTGCTGGGAGAGGGGCGACTTCGCCTCTTCGCGAGGGAGACCCCCGAGGCGATCACCCTTTGCGTCGAAGACAACGCCGGGGCCTGGCAGCCATCCGGCCAGGGGGATGGTCTGGGGATGAGCCTGGTGGACAAGCGCCTCAAGAGCGCCTTTGGCGAGCGCTATGGCATTGACGTCCAGTGGGAGCCGGAGCAATGGACCCGGGTCTCCCTGACCCTCCCACGACAACCCCGCACCACCGCCAAGGAGATGACATGATCCGCACCCTGATCGTCGATGACGAGCCCTATGCCCGCGAAGAGCTGGCAGAGCTGCTGGCCAGCGATCCCGACATCGAGATCCTAGGCATGGCGGGCAACGCCATCGAGGCGCTCGGCCTCATCCAGCAACTCAAGCCGGATGTGGTGTTTCTCGATATCCAGATGCCCAAGTTCAGCGGCATGGAGCTGGTGGCCATGCTCGATCCCCTGCCCCGCATCGTCTTTGTCACCGCGTTCGACGACTACGCCATCCAGGCCTTCGAGGAGAACGCCTTCGACTACCTGCTCAAGCCGGTGGAGCCGGCGCGCCTCGCCAAGACCCTGGCGCGGCTCAGGCAGGACATCACCCCGCAACCGGTCGGGACCCTGGCCCCGACCATCCACCATATCCCCGGATACCTGCACAACCGGGTGCGGCTGCTCCCAACCTCCCAGGTGGAGTACGCCTTCTCCGATCTCGGCGGCGTCCATGTCGCCTGCCAGGGCGAGCTGTTTCACACCCAGCTCACCCTCAAGTCCCTCGAGGAGAAGACCCCGCTGCTGCGCTGTCACCGCCAGTATCTGGTGGCCCCGGCCGCCATCTTCGAAATCCGTTTGCTGGAGAATCAACTGGCGGAGATCGTGACCCCGAGCGGGGCCCGGGTACCGGTCAGCCGCCGCTACCTCAAGGAGCTAAAAGACGAGCTGGGACTGGAATAAAGCGGGGCGCGATGTGCGCCGGATCACAGCGGACAACCGCTCGGGTCGCCATGTCGCCGCTCACCCCCTTTCACCTGCCGTTAACAGAAGTCCCCACCTACACTGGCTGCGCACACCAAAAAATAACAAAGCAGGAGCGTAGCAATGATCTGGTTCTTCCTCTGTGTCGGCTTGTTGATAGCCGGCTACTTCATATACGGCAAATTCATCGAACGGATATTCGGGCCCAAACCCGAGTTGAAGACCCCCGCCATCACCATGGCGGACGGGGTGGACTATGTCCCCATGTCGGACAAGAAGGTCTACCTGGTTCAACTGCTCAACATCGCCGGCGTCGGCCCCATCTTCGGCCCCATCCTGGGTGCCCTCTACGGCCCGGTCGCCATGCTCTGGATCGTCTTCGGCTGCATCTTCGCCGGCGCGGTTCACGACTACTTCTCCGGCATGCTGTCGGTACGCGCCAAGGGCGCCTCTGTACCGACCGTGGTTGGTGAGCACCTGGGCACCGCCGCCAAGCACTTCATGAACCTGTTTGCCGTGGTGCTCCTGATGCTGGTGGGCGTGGTGTTCGTGCTGAGCCCGGCGGGCCTCTTGGCCAACCTCACCTCCACCGACCTGGTCTACTGGATTGTGGCCATCTTCGCCTACTACATCCTCGCGACCATCGTCCCCATCGACAAGATCATCGGCCGCTTCTACCCCATCTTCGGCGCGCTGCTGGTCTTCATGTCCGTCGGCCTCATCATCGGCCTCATCGTCTCCGGCAAGGGCTTCTACAACACAGGGATGGACTTCTCCAACCTGCACCCGACAGATCTGCCGCTCTGGCCGCTGCTGTTCATCACCATCGCCTGTGGTGCCGTCTCCGGTTTCCACGCCACCCAGTCTCCGCTGATGGCGCGCTGCATGCAGAACGAGAGCTCCGGTCGCTTCATCTTCTACGGAGCCATGATAGGGGAAGGGATCATCGCCCTCATCTGGTGCACCCTGGGTCTCTCCTTCTACGACAGCACCGAGGCACTCAACGCCACCCTGGCCAGCGGCGGCCCCTCTGCCGTGGTGCACGAAGTCTCCACCAGCCTGCTCGGTACCGTGGGCGGCATCCTGGCGATCCTCGGCGTGGTGATCCTGCCCATCACCTCCGGTGACACCGCGTTTCGCAGTGCCCGCCTCATCGTGGCGGACTTCCTGAACCTGACCCAGAAGCCCATGGCCAAGCGTCTGCTCATCGCCATCCCCATGTTCATCCTTGGTTTCATCATCTCCAAGGCCGAGTTCGGGGTGATCTGGCGCTACTTCGGCTGGGCCAACCAGACCACCGCCGTCATCATGCTGTGGGCTGCGGCCGCCTACCTCATCAAGGAAGGCAAGCTGCACTGGGTATGCACCATTCCCGCCATCTTCATGACCGCAGTGGTCATCACCTACCTGGCCAACGCCCCTATCGGTTTCGGCCTCGAGATGAATGTTTCCACCATCATCGGTCTGGTGAGCACCGCCCTCATCACCCTCGCCTTCCTGGTAAAATTCAGGCCCTCCCAACTGAGAGAGGCCAAAGAGAGCTGAGGCATCAGCTTCTCTTCATGACAAGAGGCCCGGCATTGCTGCCGGGCCTCTGCTTTTTGTGGTCACTCCCTGGCGGGGGGCTCGGCGGAATCGGGCGCCCGGGCCGGCGCCTGATACCACTGCTCCCTGGCCACCAGCACAGCCTGCTCCGGCTGGGCAATGAAGTTGGGGGACATGATCTGCACCCCGAACTCGTTGAAGACATCCTGAATATGGCCATGGAGCTCCGTCTTGACCACTGCAGGGAGTTCGCTTGCCTTCATTCTTACCTGCAACTCGTACTCCACATACCAATCCTGCAGATTCAACTGCCGCACCAAGGGAGCTTCATCCTGATTGAGCCGGGTGCAACGCCGCGCGGCCAGCTCCAGCATGGCATGTACCTGACGCCAGGGGGTGTCATAACCGATGGTCACCTTGGTCAGCAGGGCCACCCCCTTCTCGCCCGCCAGCCGTGTCAGGTTCACCACCTTGCCCCCCACCACCACTGCATTGGGCAGCGTGACCTCGTGATCCTGGCGCGTCACCAGCTTGGTCGAGAGGGCGTTGAGCTCGCTCACCATCCCCTCCACCTCGCCGATCTGCACCAGATCCCCTGGCCGCAGTGCGCGGGAGTAAATGAGCACCAGGCCGCTCATGGCATGGTTCATGATACCGGCCGATCCCAGTGTCACCATCAGACCGAAGAAGACGCTGATCCCCTTGAAGGCATCGGAATCCGCCCCCGGCAGATAGGGGTAGGCCACGGTCAGGGCAAACAGCCAGATCACCACTGACAGCAGTCGCCGGGTGGCGCCTATGGTTTCGGCGTGCAACCCCTGCACCCGAAACTGGCCACGCTCGATACGGTCGAAGAGGATGGCCAGCATCTTGATGAAGAAACGGGTGATGACCACGATAAGCAATACGGTCACCAGACCGGGCATGGCGGCAATCATGCCCTCCAGCATGTCGCCACACAGGGCAAACAGGGATTCCCCAAGCCGATCGCTCCAGGCCCGGGTCTGGGGGAACAGGCCGAGCACATAGGTCAGCCAGCCATAGGTGAGCATGAAGATGAGCAGCAGAGTGATAAGGCCGAGCAAGCGGACCTCGACATTCCCGGTGACCTGACGCCAGGAGTGGGGGATCAGCCCCTTCTGCAGCAGCAGGCGGTTGGCCAGCCACTTTCTGATTCGCCGATGCCCCCGCTGCAACAGCCAGATGAGGCCGAAGAAGATCAGGCTGGCCACCAACGCCAAACCGACGGCCTTGACCAAATAGGGGGTCGAGTGAAGCTCGACATACTTGATACGCACGCCGTCGAGCCGATGCCGGACGCGCTCGGCCGCCTGATCCAGGGTCAGCTCGTCGAATTCATCCAGATCCCCTTCCAGCAGCACCAGAATGCGCTTGCCATTGACCAGAAACTCCCGGCTCTCCTGGCCGTGCCGGGAGCCTTTCACCACGGCCACAGGCGTCATGAGGTCGCTTGGCTCCATCCGCTGAACTCGCTCATGGGCCAGCCGTACCCTGGCCGCCCCATCCAGGCTGCCATATTTAGCCGTCAACATGACGATGGGTTCATGAAGCAGGACCAGGGTCTGTGCCCGCTCCTGCACATTGGGCTCCATCCTGGGCTCGGCGGTCCAGCCGAGGCGGGACCACAACAGGCAGATCAGCAACAGACCAAGCCGCCATCCTTTGCCACTGCACCATTCGTTCATCAGGCTCACCTCTCACCTTGCTCCGCTCGGACATCCATTGCTGTTTGATTTTATCTAACCAAATCAATTTTGTGTGATAAACAAGCAACCGATGAACCATGCCTGTACCGGTATGCCAACTCTCCGATTGCAGACTTGCACCGACGGAATATGCTGTCATTATTGCCGAAGCCTCGACTCGATAATCGAAGCATTGTTTGCGACTCAGACGGGAGAAATCTATGGTACTTGACTACATTGCCCTGGGGATCCTGGTGTTTGTCGTCTTGGTCATGTTCTATGGCATTATCGTCATTCACGATATTCCATATGAAATTGCCAAGCACCGTAATCACCCACATCAGGACGCCATTCACGTGGCAGGCTGGGTCAGCCTGTTCACCCTGCACGTGCTCTGGCCCTTCCTCTGGATCTGGGCCACGATATATCGCCCCGATCGTGGCTGGGGCTTCACGCAACGACTGCAACATGACGAAACCGAGATCAGCGCGCTCAAAGAGGAGCTGGCCGCGCTGCAGGCTCGCATGACCACGCTCGAACAGACCGACAAATAGGTAACGCCCCATGGACCTGCTACTTATTCTCACCTATACGGCCCTCTGCATAGGTATTTTCAAGATCTTCAAGATCCCGCTCAACAAGTGGACCGTGCCGACCGCCGTGCTAGGTGGCGTCATCATCATCGGCACACTCATCATGCTGATGAACTACAACCACCCCTATTCCGAGCTGGCTCGCAACTATTATGTCTCCACACCGGTCGTGCCCCTGGTCAAGGGACGTGTCACCGACGTCCCGGTCAAGCCCAACCAGCCGGTCAAGAAAGGGGATGTACTGTTTCGCATCGACGCTGAGCCCTTCCAGGAGAAGGTCGCCAGCCTGACGGCGCGCCTCGCCTCCAACACCGATTTTCTGAAGGCTCTGGACGCCCGCCTGCGCTCCGCCAGCCTGGACAGGGATCGCGCCCAGGAGCTGATGCGACGGGGCATCGGCAAACAGCGCGACCTCGACGTCACCCAGGCCAACGTGGATGACATCGTCGCCCAGATAGATCAGCAGAAAGCGACCCTCAATGACCTGAGTGCCCAGCTCAACATCGCCAAGTACGATCTGGAGCAGACCGTGGTCTACGCCCCGAGTGACGGTCATGTCGTGCAACTGGCATTGCGCCCGGGCATGATTGCCGCCCCCTTCATGTTCCGCCCCGTGATGACCTTCATTCATGAAGATGCCAATGCCTATGTCGGCTGGTTCTGGCAGAACAGCATGCAGCGGCTCAAGGCGGGTGACGAGGCCGAAGTCGTGCTCGACGGCATTCCGGGTCGCATCTTCAAGGCCAAGGTGCAGTCCGTTATCCCGGCCATGGCTCCGGGCAACATCCAGGCACAGGCGGGTCTTATCGATCAGACTTCGGCCCAGGTACCGGGTCGCCTGCCCATCGTGCTCGAGATCACCGATCCCGAGTGGGCAAACTACCAGGTGATCGCGGGTTCCAGCGGTCAGGCCGCCATCTATACCGAGCACTTCCACCACGTGGCCATCATGCGCAAGATCCTGATGCGCATGGGTAGCTGGCTCAACTACCTGTTCCCCTTCCACTGAGGTCCCTGACCTGCACGGGCCGGCATCTTGCCGGCCCGCTTCCTGTCAGCACGCCCCCCTCGCTGCATTTTCCCCGCAAGATCCCTATAATGGCGCCACCTTGCGCCACAGCCGTTCCCCATGTTCGTTCTCAGACCCTATCAAACCGACGCGGTCAACGCTGTCATCAGCCACTTTCGCAAACACCCGGATCCCGCCGTGGTGGTGCTGCCCACCGGGGCCGGCAAGAGCCTGGTGATCGCCGAACTGGCCCGCAAGGCCCGTGCCCGGGTGCTGGTGCTGGCTCACGTCAAGGAGCTGGTGGAGCAGAACCACGCCAAGTACGAGGCCTGGGGACTCAAGGCCGACATCTTCGCCGCCGGGCTCGCACGCAAGGAGGCGAGCGCCCAGGTGGTGTTCGGCTCGGTGCAGTCGGTGGCGCGCAATCTGGAGGCCTTCGACGGCGCTTTTTCGCTGCTCATCATCGACGAGTGCCACCGGGTCTCGCTCGATGACGACAGCCAATACCATCAGGTGATCGAGCATCTCAAGGCCGCCAATCCGGCCCTCAAGATCCTCGGGCTCACCGCCACCCCCTATCGGCTGGGGCTGGGCTGGATCTACCGGCGCCACTACCACGGCATGGTCAAGAGCCACGGCGAGCGGCTGTTCGGTGACTGCGTGTTCGAACTGCCCCTGCGCTTCATGGTGAAAAACGGCTACCTGACCCCGCCGCGCCTGGTGGACGCCCCCATCGTCCACTACGACTTCAGCAAGCTGGTGCCGCGGGAGAACGGCCTGTTCAGCGAGGCGCAGCTCAACGGCGAGATCAAGCGCCAGGAGCGGGTCACCCCCCATATCCTGAGCCAGGTGCTGGAGTATGCGGCCGACCGGCAGGGGGTGATGATCTTCGCCGCCACCGTCGAGCATGCCCGGGAAATTCATGGCCTGCTCGGTGCCAGAGGCCAGCAGGCCGCCCTCGTCACCGGCGAGACGCCGGGACCGGAGCGCGACGCTCTAATCAGTGCCTTCAAGGCGCGCGAGCTCAAGTTTCTGGTCAACGTGGCGGTGCTCACCACCGGTTTTGATGCCCCCCACGTCGACCTCATCGTGATGCTGCGTCCCACCGAATCGGTGTCGCTCTATCAGCAGATTGTGGGACGGGGCCTGCGCCTCTCACCCGGCAAGAGCGATTGCCTGGTGCTCGACTACGCAGGCAACAACTTCAACCTGTTTGCCCCCGAAGTGGGGGAGCCCAGGCCCCACGCCGGTACCGAGCCGGTTCAGGTACCCTGCCCCGCCTGCGGCTTTGCCAACACCTTCTGGGGCAAGACCGACGAGGATGGCAAGGTGATCGAGCACTACGGCCGCCGCTGTCAGGGACTGTTTGAAGATGACGAGGGCAACCGCGAGGAGTGCGACTACCGCTTTCGCGCCAAGATCTGCCCTGGATGCGGCGCTGAAAACGACATCGCCGCCCGCCGCTGCCAACGCTGTGACCAGCTGCTGGTGGACCCTGACGACAAGCTCAAGGAGGCCCTCAATCTCAAGGACTGCATGGTGATCCGCTGCGCCGGTTTGACCCTGAGCCCTGGGCGCGGCAAGCAGGGGGAGCGGCTGGAGGTGACCTACCACGACGAGGATGGCCTGACCCTGACGGAGTACTTCCCCTTTCACTCCCGGGGTGCACAGCGCTTGTTTCAACAACGCTTTGTGCGTCATCATTGGCCCGCCCCGGGCCTGGAGCCCGAATTCACTACCCTGGCGAGCGTGATGCTCGCGGCAGACCAGTTCCGTCACCCGGATTTCGTCATCGCCCGCAAGTCGGGACGTTTCTGGCAGGTGAAGGAAAAAATATTCGATTACGAGGGGCGTTACCGGACTGCCAACGCCCCGGCCTGACCCCATGGCAGGCGATACCCGGCAGTCACCCGGTTTGATTATCGGGGCGGTTTCTGATGCCGCCCTTTCGTTCAGTTAGAGGATCCTATGCAGCGGCTGTTGATTGGTTTTTGTGCTCTCTTTTCTCTGGCGGTCCAGGCCGCCCCGCTGACCCCGCCCAAGGGGGGCCAGTACGCCGTCATCGTACAGGGCAACAATGGGGTGGAATTTGCCCGTCACGCCGATGACATGATAGCCCCCGCCTCCACCATGAAGGTGTTGACCGCGCTCGCTGCACGCCTCGAACTCGGTGCCGACTTCCGCTTCGCCACCGACATCCAGGCCCAGCCCGGCGCCAAACAGGGCACTACCATCAACGGCGACATCTGGATCAACTTCGTCGGCGACCCGACCCTGTCGCGCATGGATCTGGTTGCCCTGTTCAAACAGTTGGGCGTCACCCGCATTCAGGGCAACGTCTATGTCAACACCGGTGCCTACAACGGCTATGAGCGTGGCAACGGCTGGTCCTGGGGGGATCAGACCCTCTGCTTCGCCGCTCCCGTCTCCTCGGTCATCATCGACAAGAACTGCGCCTACGGCACCATCACCGCCACCCAGATTGGCAAGCCTGCGGTGGGCAACGTGGCCAGCGGCGTGCCCATCGGCATCGGCGCCGACAACGTGGAGGTGATGAGCTATGGCGACATGGCGCGTCAGTTCTGCGCTCTGGAAGTAGACATGGCCAAGGGCAACTTCTACGAGCTCAAGGGCTGCATCACCCCGAACAAGGAGCCACAAGGGCTGCGCTTTGCCATCCATGACGTGGAGGCCTGGGGCTGGGACAACATCCGCTGGGCCATGAACCGCGCCGGGATCAGCCACGACGGCCTGCTGCGGGTCACCCATCAGGCCCCTGTCGGTGCCCAGACCCTGGCGACCCACTACTCTGTCTCCCTGCCGGTGATGCTCGCCAAGATGTTGAAAAAGTCCGACAACCTCTACGCCGATACCTTCCTCAAAACCGTGGGGCATCACTACTACAACAAGCCGGGCAGCTATCGCAGCGGCACCATGGCGGTGCGCGCCATCCTGACCAAGCACGGCATTGACCTTGGCAACGCCACCCTGGCCGACGGCTCCGGCCTCTCCGCCCACAATCTCATCAGCGCGCGCCAGATGTTGTCGGTGCTTAACTTCATCCAGAAGAACGATGCCGAGCTCGACTTCATCAAGCTGCTGCCAAGCTCCCAGGTAGACGGCACCCTGGCCTGGCGACGCAGCGTCACCGCTCCCATGATGAAGAACAAGGTACACGCCAAGACCGGTACCATCACAGGTACGTCGAACCTCGCCGGCTTCATCGACACCGCCGGTGGCCAGCGCAAGGCCTTCGTGATGTTCCAGCGCGGTCTCTCCCAGGATCCGGCGACCCACGAGCGCTACCGCGCCAGCAAGGCGCCCTGGCCCTGGACCGTCTTCGAAAAAGGCGTGCTGGAGAGCATCTACCAGCAACAACCCATCCAGATCGTCGAGCAGTGATAGACGGGCTGCCTTGCCGGCAAGGCGGCCCGATTCCCCGGCCTTGGGGGACGCTGGCGCCATCATCAGCAGTGGGCGCAATCGGAGATGGCGAACGTAAGCATCGCTATTTTCAGCTTTGACTGACAGGGCGCCACGGCTATGCTGTGCCCAGCCTCGTCTCAATGGCCTTCTTCAACGGCTTGTTTAATGGAGAGAAAAGATGTTTGTAGAGATTTTTGGTCGTCCCGGTTGCCCGTATTGCGTGCGTGCCAAGCAGATTGCCGAGCAACTGACCGAGGAGCGCGATGACTTCGAGTTCCGCTACGTGGATATCAACGTGGCCGGGCTGACCAAGGACGATCTCGCCGCCAAGGCGGGCAAGCCGGTCACCACTGTGCCGCAGATCTTCCTGGATGAGCAGCACATCGGCGGCTGCACCGATTTTGAGGCCTATGCCAGAGCCAATCTGGGTCTGTAAGCCCCGACACCATGAAAAAAGGCGCCTCTGGCGCCTTTTTTCATGTCGCCAAGCCTGCCTCAGGCCACCGGCGTGAAGCGGCTCACCACCTGTCCCTGATGTTCAATCCACTCCATGAACATGGCGACGGGGCGGGCATAGACCTGACCATCCTGTTCGGATTGATAGATCACCAGCTGCTCCTGGGTTTCGGTGTGCAAGGCCAGGGCCAGAACCTGGTAATAGCCCCCCTTGAAATGGCGGTAGCGACCGGTGGCGGGTGCCTGCATGAGTGAACCTCGAGAGCGGGAAGATGAGCCCCCGTGCCTGCGTGCTCCCCTGGCAGACCGACGGGTCGGGGCCTTTTTTACCCCAGCCAATCGTGCCAGATGGGGGAGATATTTCAATACACTCATGTTGCTTTATGAATCTGCCCCTCATCTTTCACTAATCTACCAAAGAGAGGCAAACGATCATGCTGAATTTAACATTTCAACAACCCTGTTTCAGGGGTAAATATCAGGGATTTATTCCATAAATTAGATTGTTCTAGCATTCAATTCTGTGAAGAATAGGGGCAGAGAAATTTGATACTAAAAACAGCTTTTCTGCCAACGCGCCCCACGGGGAAGGAATCACGCTCACCATGTTCACTATCGACAAGTCGCACAAGCTCGACGATGTCTGCTATGACATCCGCGGCCCGGTGCACAAAGAAGCTCGCCGTCTCGAAGACGAAGGTCACCGCATCATCAAGCTCAACATCGGCAATCCGGCCCCGTTTGGCTTCGAAGCACCGGAGGAGATCATCAAGGATGTGATCCTCAACATGCCCCAGAGCCAGGGCTACTGCGACTCCAAGGGGCTCTTCTCCGCCCGCAAGGCGGTGATGCAGTACTACCAGCAAAAAGGGATGCGCAAGGTCGACATCGACGACATCTACATCGGCAACGGTGCGAGCGAGCTCATCGTGATGGCGATGCAGGCGCTGCTCAACAATGGCGACGAGATGCTGGTGCCCTCCCCCGACTACCCGCTCTGGACTGCGGCCGTCACCCTCTCCGGCGGCCATGCGGTGCACTACCGCTGTGACGAAGGGGCTGACTGGTACCCGGATCTCGACGACATCCGCGCCCGCATCACCCCGCGTACCCGCGGCCTGGTGCTGATCAACCCCAACAACCCGACCGGCGCCGTCTACGGCAGCGAATTTTTGCTTGAAGTGATCGAGATCGCCCGTCAGCACAACCTCATCATCTTCGCCGACGAAATTTACGACAAGATCCTCTACGACGATATCTCCCACACCAGCGTCTGCACCCTGTGCGACGATGTGATGGTGGTGACCTTCAACGGCCTCTCCAAGGCCTACCGCGCCTGTGGCTTCCGCCAGGGCTGGATGGTCATCACCGGTCCCAAGGGTCGTGCCAAGGGCTATATCGAGGGGCTGGAGATGCTGGCCTCCATGCGGCTGTGTGCCAACGTGCCCATGCAGCACGCCATCCAGACCGCCCTTGGGGGCTACCAGAGCATCAACGAGCTGATCCTGCCGGGGGGCCGCCTGCGTCGCCAGCGGGACAAAGCCTGGGAGCTTTTGAACGAGATCCCCGGTGTCTCCTGCGTCAAGCCCAAGGGGGCGCTCTACATGTTCCCGCGCCTCGACCCCAAGGTGTACGACATCCGCGATGACCAGAAGATGGTGTTCGACCTGCTGCAGCAGGAGAAGCTCTTGCTGGTGCAGGGCACCGGCTTCAACTGGCCGGCGCCGGATCACTTCCGGCTGGTGTTCCTGCCCCGGGAAGAGGAGCTGGAAGAGGCTATCGGTCGCCTCGCCCGCTTCCTCAAGGGCTACAAGCAGTAAGCAAGGCTCATGAAAAAGGCTCCCGCGGGAGCCTTTTTGTTGTCTGTCGTTTTCTATCCGCGCCATCAGTCGTGGAGCAGGGCCCCGGCCACCAGCACCGCCATGGTGATGAGCCCCACCCCGATGATGAAGGGCAGCACCCAGCGCACGAAGCGATCGTAGGGGATCCTGGCGAGCGCCAGCCCCGCCACCAGGTGGGCGGCGGTGGGGGCAAACAGGTTGATCCAGCCGGAGGCGGACTGATAGGCGGTGATCACCAGATCCCGGGAGATGCCGGAGAAGTCCGCCAGCGGTCCCATCAGCGGCATGGAGACGGTCGCGAGCCCCGAGGTGGAGGGAATGAAGAAGCTCAGGATGATGTGCACCAGATAGGCCATCAGGATGAAGACCGACGACGACAGCCCGCTCACCAGCCCCTCGGCCCAGTGCAGTATGGTGTCGATGATGACGCCGTGCTCCATCACCACATAGATGCCGCGCGCCACCGCCACCACCAGGGCCACCCCGATGAGATCCCGCGCCCCGTTCAGGAAGGTCGCCACGTAGTTGGACTCCGGCATCCGGTTGATGAGGGCAATCAGGATGGAGGCGCTGAAGAAGAGGGTGGAGAGCTCGTCGAACCACCAGCCCAGGGTGGGCAGCAGATCGATGCCCAGATCGGACCAGGGCACCACCGCATAGATCATCAGCAGGAAGGTGCCGAAGAAGACCAGCATGGTGAGCTTCTGCTTGCCGCTGAAGGCGAGGTTGCTGCTCTTCATCTGGGAGAACTCGTCGTCATAAACGATGTCGGCCAGCACGGAGCGGGACTTGTCCTGCTGCACCTGCCTGGCGTAGCGCATCACGAACCAGGAGGCGAAGATCACCAGCAGCAGCCACTGGATGACCCGTAGCCCTATCCCCTCACCGATGGGGATACCCGCGAAACCGGAGGCGATGCCGGTGGCAAACGGATTGACGGTGGAGGCGAGCACCCCGACCCCGGAGCCGAGCAGGATGATCCCCGCCGCCACCATGCGATCGAAGCCCGCCGCCATCATCACCGGCACGATGAGTGCCCAGAAGGCCACCGTCTCCTCCGCCATGCCGAAGGTGGAGCCACCCAGGGCGAACAGGGCGATCAGCACCGGGATGAGCAGCCGCTCGCGCCCGGCGAAGGTACGCACTATGGCCCCGACCCCGGCATCCAGCGCACCGCTCTGCATGGTCACCGCCAGAAAGCCGCCGATGATGAGCACGAACAGTGCCACGTCCGCCGCCTTGTGAAAGCCCTGGATGGGCGCCTTGAGCACATCGAATACCCCCTGGGGTTGGGAAGGGAGCTCGGTGTAACTGCCGGGTACCGGCAGCAGTCGCTCGTCACCGCTGTAGTCGGCCACGGCCGCTGCCGCCACCGGCTGCTGGGTCTTGGCCGTCACATAGTTGTATTTGCCCGCCGGCAGCACCCAGGTGAGGGCCGCCATCAGGGCGATGATGATAAAAAGCAGGGTATAAACCGTGGGGAGCTGGCGCTTCTTGGGCGCCTCATGGGATGTGGTCATGACTTTCGTACCTCGGCGGTGCCGTCTGTGATCCGGACAGCGCAAGCCTAGCGGGTTTGTTCGGGGAAAAAGGTGATCGCGGATAATAAACCTGAGGCAACAGGTTGAGTCTGCTGCAAAAAAACAGGGCCCCGCAGGGCCCTGTCTGTGCTGGTGACCGACTTACAGCTCGACCACGTCGAATTGCACGTCCGGATTCACGTCCGCATCGTAGTCCACCTCGTCCAGACCGAAACCGAACAGGCGCAGGAACTCCTGCTTGTAGCCGGTGTAGTCGGTCAGTTCACTGAGGTTCTCGGTGGTGATGGAGGGCCAGAGATCACGGCAGGTCTGCTGCACGTCTTCACGCAGTTCCCAGTCATCCATGCGGATGCGTGCCTGCTCGTCCAGCGCCATGTCGGCGCCGTACAGGCGGGTGCGCATCATGCGGTCCACCTGCTCCATGCAACCCTCGTGGATGCCCTTCTCCTTCATGATCTTGAAGGCCATGGAGATGTAGAGCGGCATCACGGGAATGGCAGAGGAGGCCTGGGTCACAACGGATTTGAGCACGGCCACGTGGGCGGTCCCCCCCTTGGCAGCCAGATCGCCACGGATGGCGGTGGCGGCGCGGTCCAGATCTTCCTTGGCTCGGCCCAGGGTACCATGCCAGTAGATGGGCCAGGTCAGGTCGGTACCGATGTAGGAGTAGGCCACGGACTTGGCGCCGTCAGCCAGCACACCCGCATCGCGCAGAGCCGCCATCCACAGTTCCCAGTCCTGGCCGCCCATGACGGTGATGGTGCTCTGGATCTCTTCCTCATTCGCCGGCTCGACGGTGGCGGTGATGATCTGATCCTTGTTGGTGTCGATGGCGGTGGAGGTGTAGACCTCGCCGATGGGTTTGAGGGCTGAGCGCACCACTTCGCCGGTGTCCGGCAGCTTGCGCACCGGAGAGGCCAGGGAGTAGACCACCAGATCGATTTGACCCAGATCCTGCTTGATGAGCTCGATCACCTTGGCACGGCACTCGTGGGAGAAGGCATCGCCATTGATGCTCTTGGCGTAGAGGCCGGCCTCTTTGGCGGCCTTGTCGAAGGCGGCGGAGTTGTACCAGCCGGCGGAGCCCGTCTTGGTCTCGGAGCTCGGCTTTTCGAAGAAGACACCGATGGTGGCAGCTCCGCTGCCGAAGGCTGCGGCAATGCGAGAGGCCAGACCATAGCCGGTGGAAGCGCCGATCACCAGCACCTTCTTGGGGCCATTCTCGATGGCGCCCTTGGCTTGGGTGTAAGCGATCTGGCGACGAACATTGGCTTCACAACCGACCGGGTGGGTGGTGGTGCAGATAAAGCCGCGAACCTTGGGTTTGATGATCATGTGTTGTCTCTTATCCGTTTGATGGATGAAATCGGGGCATAAGATACCTCATTGCGGCCCGTTATGGTGCTCTGATGTGTTGAACTGCGGGGAAACAGGCAGGGATCCGTCGCTTTATGCCGCCATGGCACACCCATTGCGCAGGAGATCTCCCCGCCATGGACCAGAGAGAGGCAACGTGAGGACCGGAATGTCACACCCGGAACGAGGCCGTTGTCTGACCTTGCGCCATGTACTAGTGTGCAAGGAAGAGGATTCAAGGAGGAGTCTATGTCACGCATGCTGGTCATCTCTCTCGCCTGCCTGGGACTTGCCACCGTCCCCGTTGTCCAGGCGGCTGTCTATCAATGCGCCCGCGATGGGCAGATCACCTTCAGCGACATCCCCTGCAGCAGCGACGCCAAACCCATGGCACTCAATGTCTATACCCCCTCCCCCGAGGCGGTGGAGCAGGCGGCCAGCCAGACCCGGGAGATAGAGCAGAGCCTGGCGAACGGCCAGAAACAACGCCAGGCCGAGGCGCTGCGCACCGAGATCGAGGCCAAAAAGCAGAAGATGAACAACGAGATGACCCAGATCACGGAGAACAAGGCAAGATCCCGCAATGTCTCGGCAGAGATGCAGTCGGTCACTACCCGATATCAGAAAGAGATTGAGTCCCTGAACCAGAAACTCTCCACCTTGCAGGCAAAATAAACACCCCTGTTTCGGGACAGGAAATATACCGAAGCGGCAATGTCGTCACGAGTTCACACATGCCGCATATCCAAAAACTCACACCCTTGGCCGTTTATTTCTCACACCAGAGAGTCAGATAGCGGCTATTTCCAGATCCCCGCCTCCACCTATTTCACCGTGCCCATATAAGACTCATTGAATCCCCATATAGGCCACATGGCGTGCCACTGGGTTCATATGAAGGCGATATATAGGGGCATCGTGACAATTGTCAGTGCCAAAAGAGGCGCCTTCATGCCAATATTCCCTGGGGCCAGGGCGGCCCAGGAGATAAATAACCCTTGTACGAGACCCCACAATTAAAAAACCATTTATCAACATTGAAAAATAAAAAGTTAATTTGAGTTCGATGACGACTCATCAGGACGCAATGCTATTGTTAATTTACTCAGATTTGGTCGTTATCTCATTCAAGGGTCTCATGGAGGAGCACTGTCATGTTCTGGAATCAAAAAGCAAGCAAGGAAGCCAGTGAACAAGCGGCAAGGGTGGTGGAGCTGGGGGCATTTGAACAGGCTATCCAGTTGCAGGTCCCCTTCGTCCAGTTCACCCCGGCGGGAGTGGTCACCTTCGCCAACGCGCTGTTTCTCAAGATCGTGGGATTTGAGCGTGACGAGGTGATCGGCAAGCATCACAGCACCCTCTGCTTCCCCGACGACGTCAATACCCGGGATTACGAGACCTTGTGGCAGGATCTGCGCCACGGCGTCTCCCGCAGCGGCCGCTTCATTCGCCAGTCGAAATCCGGCAAGGCCGTGTGGCTGGAGGCGACCTATTTCCCCATCGTGATCGACGGCAAGGTGGTGCGGATCGCCAAGGTCGCCTCCGACGTGACCCAGCAGCAATCCACTCTGGAGCGCACCCAGGCCCTGCTGGCAGCGCTGGACAAGTCCCTGGCGGTCATTGATTTCCAACCCGATGGCACCGTCATCACCGCCAACCAGAATTTCCTCAACTGCTTTGGCTACCGGCTGGAAGAGGTGGTCGGCAAGCATCATCGCCTCTTCTGTGACAGCGATTTCTACCAGAATAACCCCTATTTCTGGCAAGATCTCGGTTCGGGTGACATCAAGTCAGGGCTTTTCATGCGTCTGGGTCACCGGGGGGAGAAGATCTGGCTGGAGGCCACCTACAACCCCATCTTCAACCACGAGGGCAAGGTGGTCAAAATCATCAAGCTGGCGAGCGACATCACCGAACGGGTGGAGAAATCCATCTCCACCCGGGAAGCGGCCCAGAAGGCATGTGCCATCGCCAGCGAAACCGTCGCGAGCGCCGCCAGGGGACGGGAGGTCATCGACAGGGTGCTCGACACCTCCTCCCACATCAACACCTCGGTCAATGCGGTCAGCAAGCAGATAGAGCAGCTCAACCAGCAATCCAGGAGCATCGAATCCATCATCTCCACCATCAGCGGCATCGCGGATCAGACCAACCTCCTGGCCCTCAACGCCGCCATCGAGGCGGCCCGCGCCGGGGAACAGGGGCGGGGATTCGCGGTCGTGGCCGACGAGGTGAGGCAATTGGCGGCGCGCACTTCCAGCTCCACCAGCGAGATCGTCACCGTCATCAAGCACAACTCGGAGATCACCTCACAGATCACCCAGACCGTCTCCGTCGTCTCCGACAAGGCGGTGGCAGGTCAGGAGCAGGCCACCATCATCGCCGACGTCATCAAGGAGATCATCGAGGACGCCAACTCGGTGTCGGACACCGTCAAGAGCCTCTCCATCTGAGCGACAGCTGCCAATGACAACGGGGGGCCCAGGCCCCCCGTTGTCATTGCTGTCCGCCCACCCGAAACCCGCTCAGCCATCCCCCAGGAGATAGTGTCTGGCTTCCTCGTCCGCCAAAGCGAGGGCGATGTCCCATAGCGCGGCGATGCAGAGCCCCTCCTCCCCCACCGCTTCCTCTTCCAGCGCCTCCAGGGCTCTGGCATCGGCCAGGGTAAAGGGGGGATGGCTCAACAGGCTTTTGGCCGCGGCCAGCAAGTGCATGTCGCTCATCGGTCGGCTCCTTCTTAGACAGCGTGTTTCCCTGCCCAGACTGTAGCCCAATGACGGCGACTCATCCCCCGGTGGCGACGGCCTGCGCACGCTTCCTGCCGGACGGCAGCTGGCCCACCCCGATGCCGGCCAGCACGGCGGCACAGGCCACCCATTGCAGGGCCGTGAGCGTCTCTCCCAGCAGCAGATAGGCGAGCAGCAGGGTAAAGACCGGTATGAGGTTCACATAGGCAGCCGCCAGGGTCACTTTCACCTGGGTCACCGACCAGTTGTAGAGCAGGTAGGCACCAAGGGTCACGAAGGCGCCGAGGAAGAGGATGACCCCCATGTCCTGCCAGGCCCAGCTCGCGGGCCAGGGCGCACTGAAGGCAAAGGGCGCGAAGAAGAGCATGCCGACGAAGGCCTGCAACGCCGTCAGTGTCATCACCCCGTAGCGGCTGGAGAGCTTTTTGAATACCACGGAATAGGTGGCGGCGCAGAGCATGGCGCCCATCTCCAGGCTGTTGCCGAGCAGGGCGTTGGGGGCGAACTCGTCGGCGCCCTCCCCCAACCCCAGCAGGGCGATGCCAACGATGGCGATGGCAAAGCCCAGCAGCTGGCGGCGACTCACCCGCTCTCCAAGCAGCACGAAGGCCACCAGAGCCACCATCAGGGGAAGCAGGGCACAGACCATACCGGCCTGGCCGGCACTGGTGTAACGCAGGGCGTTGACTTCAAGAAGAAAGTAGAGGCAGGGCTCAAGCGCCCCCATCAGGGCCAACCAGCGCCAATCCCCCTTCTGGTAAGTGACGCGGCCAAGCTGGCGGTAGCAGAGCAGCCAGCAACAGGACGCCACCCCCATCCGCATGAAGAGCACCTGACCGAAGGACCAGATTTCCAGCACATGTTTGAGGGCGATGAAGGAGCTGGACCAGAGCAGCATGGCCAGGGTCAGCGTCAGGACGGGTAAAGGGCGCACAATGCCTCCATGAATTGGGCATTCGAATAATAACCATACGGCCTTGCGGTTGTCTAAAGGCACCTAACATCAGATAATACGGCCGCCTTCATACCGGATAACCCATCTTCAATGACTGAGTACCTGCTTTTACTGGTCGGCACCGTGCTGATCAACAACTTCGTGCTGGTGAAGTTCCTCGGCCTTTGCCCCTTCATGGGTGTCTCCGGCAAGCTGGAAACCGCCATCGGCATGGGTCTGGCCACCACCTTCGTCATGACGCTGGCCAGCGCCTGCTCCTATCTGATGGAGCACTACATCCTGATCCCGCTGGAGATCGCCTACCTGCGCACCCTGGGCTTCATTCTGGTGATCGCCGTGGTGGTCCAGTTCACCGAGATGGTGATCCGCAAGAGCAGCCCGACCCTCTATCGCCTGCTCGGCATCTTCCTGCCGCTCATCACCACCAACTGTGCCGTGCTCGGCGTGGCGCTGCTCAGCATCAACGAGCGCCACAACTTCATCCAGAGCATCATCTACGGCTTCGGGGCCGCCGTCGGCTTCTCCCTGGTGCTGATCCTTTTTGCCGCCATGCGTGAGCGGCTGGTGGCCGCCGACGTGCCGGCACCGTTTCGTGGCGTCTCCATCGCCATGGTCACCGCTGGCCTGATGTCGCTGGCCTTCATGGGCTTTACCGGCCTCATCAAGATATAACGCTATGATTCACATACTCTTTGCCATTCTGGTGCTGGCCCTGCTTGCCCTGGCCTTCGGCATCATTCTCGGCTTTGCCGCCGTCAAGTTTCATGTGCAGGCCGATCCCATCGTCGATCAGCTCGATGCCCTGTTGCCCCAGACCCAGTGCGGCCAGTGCGGTTACCCGGGCTGCAAACCCTACGCCGAAGCCCTGGCCAATGGCGACAAGATCAACAAGTGCGTGCCCGGTGGCGACGCCACCATGCGCAAGATTGCCGACCTGATGGGGGTCGAGCCCCAGTCTCTGGACGGCGGTGAAGACGCGGCAATCCCCGTCAAGAAGGTGGCCTTCATTCACGAAGACATGTGCATCGGTTGCACCAAGTGCATCCAGGCCTGTCCGGTCGACGCCATCCTGGGTGCCACCAAGGCGATGCATACCGTCATCGCGGCCGAGTGCACCGGGTGCGACCTCTGCGTCGACCCCTGCCCGACCGACTGTATCGAAATGATCCCGGTGCCGACCACGGTCGACAACTGGAAATGGGATCTGGCCAAGGTCGCCATTCCGGTCAAGATAGTGGAATAAACAGCGGAGTAACCATGCAGCATCTGCTCGAACGCATCAAAGCCGGCACTCTGTGGGATTTTCACGGCGGCATCCATCCCCCCGAGAACAAGCACCAGTCCAGCCTGACCCCCGTCGTTGACGCGGGCCTTCCCCCACAGCTCATCATTCCGGTGCGCCAGCACGCGGGTCCGGCCGGCGAACTGCTGGTGCGGGTGGGGGACAAGGTCAAGAAAGGGCAACCCCTCACCCGTTTTGACAAGGGACGCATCGTGCCGGTGCACGCTTCCACCTCGGGCACCATCACCGCCATCGAGCAGCACACGGTGGCGCACCCCTCCGGTCTTGACGATCTCTGCATCCTCCTCACCCCGGACGGAGACGATGCCTGGGGCGAGCGCACACCCCAGCCTGACTACTGGAACCTGGAGCGGGGGGCGTTGCTCGAGCGCATCCAGCAGGCCGGCATCGCCGGGCTCGGCGGCGCCGTCTTCCCGACCCACAGCAAGCTCGACGGCCGTGGCCAGCTCACCGAAATTCTCATCATCAACGGGCTGGAGTGCGAACCCTACATCACCACGGATGACAGGTTGATGCAGGAGTACGCCGACGAGATCATGGACGGCATCCGGGTACTCAAGCACCTGCTCAAGCCCAAGCTCACCCTGATCGGGGTGGAAGACAACAAACCGGCGGCCATCGAGGCCCTGACCCGCCATGCCAGCGACGCCGACGTGCTGGTCAAGTCGGTACCGACCAAGTACCCCTCCGGCGGCGCCAAACAGACCATAGAGCTGCTCACCGGACGCCAGGTGCCCAAGGGAGGCCGGGCGGTCGACATGGGCATCATGGTGCTCAACGTCGCCACCGTCTTTGCCATCAAGCGCGCCATCATCGATGGGGAGCCGCTCATCGAGCGCATCGTCACCCTCACCGGCGACGCCTTCAAGAAACCCGGCAATGCCTGGGTGCGTCTGGGCACGCCGGTACGCTGGCTGCTCCAGCGTTTCGAGCTGCAACCGGAGGCGGATCAGCGGGTCATCATGGGGGGCCCCATGATGGGCTTCACCCTGCCCCACGCCATGGTCCCCGTGGTCAAGGCCACCAACTGCCTGCTCTCCCCCACCCGCGCCGAGCTGCCGCCCCCCGGCCCGGAACAGGCCTGCATCCGTTGCAGTGCCTGCGCCGATGCCTGCCCCGCCACCCTGCTGCCCCAGGAGCTTTACTGGTACAGCCGGGTCAAGGAGTACGACAAGGCCGAGAAGCTCAACCTCTTTGACTGTATCGAGTGCGGCGCCTGTGCCTGGGTCTGCCCGAGCGAAATCCCCTTGGTGCAGTACTACAAGATCGCCAAGGATGACATCCGCGAGGCCCGTGCCGAGGCCGAGAAGGCCGAACGTGCCAAGCAG
Organism: Aeromonas sp. ZOR0002; assembly: GCF_963866995.1. Classification (NCBI taxonomy): domain Bacteria; kingdom Pseudomonadati; phylum Pseudomonadota; class Gammaproteobacteria; order Aeromonadales; family Aeromonadaceae; genus Aeromonas; species Aeromonas sp. ZOR0002. Next base: position 97,065 of record NZ_CAWMFQ010000330.1, read on the forward strand.
CGCTTCGAGGCCAAGCAGGCTCGCTTCGAGCGTGAGAAGGCGGCCCGCGAAGCCCGCCACGCCGAGGCCGCAGCCCAGCGTCGCCAGGCCATGACGACGGCCGGGGGCGAAGATCCGGTCGCCGCCGCCCTGGCCCGCATCAAGGCCAAACAGGAGACGGCCCAGGTGGCCGTGAGTGAACCCGCACCGGACAACGAGGCCATGATTGCCGCCCGTGAGGCGCGCAAGCAGGAGGCCATCGCCCGTCGTGCCGCCAAGGCCGCCAAGGCCGCCAAGGCCGCCAATGGCGAGGGCAATGGGCTGGCTGACACCCCGGCACCTGGGGAGCAACATCCCAAGGCAGAGCTGGATCCCAAGAAGGCCGCCATCGCCGCCGCCCTGGCACGGGCCAAGGCCAAGAAGGCCGCCCAGGCGCAAGGTGACGGGCCGGTGGTCGCGGATAAGACATCCGTGAATACAACCGAACACGCCGTTGAGGCCCCGGCCGCCGCATCCGAGCCCGCCGCCG
>NZ_CAWMFQ010000330.1:97582-97747 GCF_963866995.1 Aeromonas sp. ZOR0002
CGCCATCGCCCGGGCCAAGGCCAAGAAGGCTGCTCAGGCGCAAGGTGATGGGCCGGTGGTCGCAGGTGAGACATCTGTGAACACAAGCGAACACGCCGCCGAGGCCCCGGCCGCCGCATCCGGGCCCGCCGCCGAGGTGGACCCCAAGAAGGCGGCCATTGCCGC
>NZ_CAWMFQ010000330.1:97757-97859 GCF_963866995.1 Aeromonas sp. ZOR0002
GGGTGAGACATCCGTGAACACAACCGATAACGCCGTTGAGGCCCCGGCCGCCGCATCCGAGCCCGCCGCCGAGGTGGACCCCAAGAAGGCGGCCATTGCCGC
>NZ_CAWMFQ010000331.1:0-360 GCF_963866995.1 Aeromonas sp. ZOR0002
CACAGTCAGCACGAAGGCGCCGCGCCAGCCCAGCAGAAACTGCTCGAGCCAGAGCAGGGCGGGCAAGTCCAGGTGGTTGCTGGGCTCATCGAGCAGCAGCAGGTTGGGTTGGCGCAGCAGGGCGCGGCCTATCTGCAGCCGGCTGTGCTGGCCACCGCTCAGTGCACTGACCGGCAACGTGGCCTGGGCCTCCAGCTGCAGTTCGGCCAGCAGCTTGTCCACCTGCCATTCGGCGGCGGGGTCGTTGCCGAGCGCATCCAGCAGCACGGCGCGGGTGCTGAGGGTGGAAAGCCCGGCGGGCAGTTGCTGGGCCACGAACTCGCAGCGGCAGGCGGCGGCCTGCACGACCCGGCCGGCCTG
>NZ_CAWMFQ010000331.1:423-9849 GCF_963866995.1 Aeromonas sp. ZOR0002
TCTTGCCGCAGCCGTTGGCGCCAATCAGGCCGAGTCGGTCGCCTGCGCGAATGCCGAGTTCGAGATGGTCAAATAAGGGAAGGTGCCCCGCACTCATCTGCAGGGAATGGGTACTCATCAGGGTTGTCATGCTCTTGCTCTCTTAAATCGCGGGATGGGAAATCCCTGTCATCAGGAGCGCTGGCGACAACGGCAGAGTCGAGAAAGGTCTCGGTATGGAAGGGAGTCGGCTTTGCTCGAACCCGCTATCGCAGCGCGATGGTATGCAGGCAAGAGCACTTGAATGTGCCGAACAGGCGAGCCGAGAACATCGGACACGCTTGGATAACCATTTTTTACCTCCTTGTGTTTCGTTATGGCAGGGTGCGGCGATTATAGGCACAGAAAAAAACAGTCGTCCATCCGCCCTGTGGGGGGCCTTGGGCACCGCATCGGGAGGCGCGGGGTAAAAAAACGCCCCGTGATACGGGGCGTGGGGGGTCAGTCGCGGGGGGTCTTGAGGGCCTCAATCACATCGTCACTGGGGGCCAGTCCCTCCACGTGGTTGAAGCTTTCCAGCCCCTCCTGGGGATTGATGGTGAGGGCGTCGGCGCTCAGGTAGCTGCCGCTGCCGGCGCTCTCCACCACGACGATGACTTCAGGCTGCTTGTCGCCGTTGAGATCCAGCAGCTTGAGCTCCTTGATGCTGCCATCGCGCGGCAGCACCTTGCCGTCGATGAACTGATCCAGCGGAAACTGCGGGTTGGCACCGGAGTAGAGGCGCACGTCGTAGCTGCCGGTGGAGGCAGGCTCGCCGCGCCCTTCGCTGACGGTCACCACCTGGCCGGAGGGGAGCGTCAGCTGCTTGAAGAAGCCGTCCGCCGCCTGGCTGGCGAGGGGAAGGGTGAGCAGGCCGAGAGTAAGGAATAAGGCTTTCATGGAGAGGACCCTTGTTGCTGCTTGTGTGTCTGTGACGGGCAGGGGACGCTTCCCTGCCACGTCGGAAGCGGGCAGGGGGCCGCTGGTCGGCCGCCCCCTGCCCGGGTTGTCATCACCATATCTTGACCCGTTTGGCCGGGTCCAGATAGAGCTTGTCGCCGGGCTGGATCTTGAACGCCTCGTAGAAGGCGGGGATGTTCGGTACCACGCCGTTGACCCGGTATTCCGGCGGCGAGTGGGGATCCGAGGCGAGCAGCATCTGCATCAGCTCGGGGCGATACATGCCCTTCCACACCTGGGCCCAGCCGAGGAAGAAGCGCTGCTCGCCGGTAAAACCGTCCAGCACCGGGGCCTCCTTGCCATCCAGGGAGAGCAGGTAGGCCTTGTGGGCGATGGTGAGGCCGCCGAGATCGCCGATGTTCTCCCCCAGGGTAAACTGGCCGTTGACGTACTGTCCCTTGATGGGCTCGAAGCGGTTGTACTGGGCCACCAGCCGGCTGGTGCGGAAGCGAAACTCCTTGAGATCCGCCGGCGTCCACCAGTCGCGCATCACGCCGTCACCGTCGGATTTGGCCCCCTGATCATCAAAACCGTGGCCCATCTCGTGGCCGATCACCCCGCCGATAGCGCCGTAGTTGACCGCATCGTCCGCCGTCATGTCGAAGAAGGGGGGCTGCAAAATGGCGGCCGGGAAGACGATCTCGTTGTTGCTCGGGTTGTAGTAGGCGTTCACCGTCTGGGGGGACATGTGCCACTCGTCCCGATCGACCGGCTTGCCGAGGCGCGCCAGGTTGTCAGCGTATTCGAAGGCGCGGGCCCGCTGCAGGTTGCCCACCAGATCGTCGGGGCGAATGGTGATGGCGCTGTAGTCCTTCCACTTGTCCGGGTAGCCTATCTTGGGTCTGAACTTGGCGAGCTTCTCGAGGGCCTGGGTCTTGGTGGCCGGGGACATCCAGTCCAGCTCCTGGATGCTCTGGCCGTAGGCGGTGCGCAGGTTCTCCACCAGCTGCTCCATACGGGCCTTGGCCGCTGGCGGGAAGTAGCGCTCGACATAGAGCTTGCCCACCGCCTCCCCCAGGTTGTTGTCCAGTACCCCGAGGGCCCGCTCCCAGGGGGCGCGCTGCTTGGGCGTGCCGCTAAGAGCGGTGCCGAAGAAGGCAAAATTCTGGGCATCGGTCTGGCTGTCGAGGTAGGGGGCGTAATCGGTGATGAGCTGCCACTTGAGGTAGGCCTGCCAGTCAGCGACCGGAGTCTGCTGCATCACCTCGTTCAGAGCCGAGAGGTAGGTGGGCTGGCCGATGACCAGGCTCTGCTGCCCCGCAAGGCCGGCCTGGGCCAGGTAGGCGTCCCAGTCGATGGCGGGGGCGAGGCGCCCCAGCTCGCTCACCGGTCCCTTGTTGTAGTTCTTCTCTCTGTCTCGCAGGGCCACGTTGTCCCACTGGATCTGGGCGAGCCTGGTCTCGAGGGCCAGGATGCGTTTCGCCTTGGCCTGGGCATCCGTCTCACCGAAGCGGCTCAGCATGGCGGCGATGTGTTGCTCGTACTTGTGCAGCAGCGCCTGGCTGTTGGGGTCGCGCTTGAGGTAGTAGTCCCGATCCGGCAGGCCGAGTCCGGCCTGGTAGAGGTAGACGGCATAGCTGTCAGGGGCCTTGGCGTCGGCGTCAATCCAGAAACCGAAGGGGGAGCCGCCACCGGTGCGGGCGCTCTGGGCGAAGGCGCGGGCGAGATCCTGCGGTGTGCTGATCTGCTCTATCTCGCTCAGCATCGGCAGCAGGGGCGTGGTGCCCTTGGCGTTGCGGGCGGCCTGATCCAGATAGCTCTGGTAGAGGTCGTGGATCTGCTGGGCCGGGGTGCCGGTGGCGGCTTTGCCATCCAGCCCCTCCACCAGCACCCGCACGTCCGCCAGGGATTTGTCCCGCAGCAGGTAGAAGGCGCCGTCGGCGGGCCTGTCATCGGGGATCTTGGCCGTGGCGAGCCAGTGGCCGTTCACGTAGCGGAAGAAGTCGTCACCAGGCTTGACGCTGGTGTCCATGTTGGCCAGCGCAAGGCCGGAGTGTTTGTCCGGTTGGCTCGGTGCCTGACTGCAACCGGCCAGCAGGGCCAGCCCGACGAGGGTGGCCAGGATGTGTTTCTTGTTGTTCATTATGGTTTTATTCCAATTCGGGTTATATGGCTTCCTTGCCCACGCAGGGAGCGATTCACTCTAGCAGCCGGGTTAGCGCTTGATAAGCCCGACTCTGCTAAGATCGGCCTGGTCGTATTGGGGAAGCCTATGATTTCTCGTATTTATTCTCGTTTTTGTCAGACCCTGCCCGCGCCGGAAGGTTCCCGCGGTCTGCTGGTGGCTTTCAGCGGCGGGCTCGACTCCACCGTCTTGCTGGTGCTGGCGGCCCGTTTTGCCCGCGCCCACGGCCTCGCCCTGAACGCCCTGCACGTTCATCACGGCCTGAGCCCACATGCCGACGACTGGGTGGCTCACTGCGAAGGGGTGTGCCGGCAACTGGCGGTGCCCCTCATCGTGGAGCGGGTGCAGCTCTGTCGAGGCAACGGGGAGAGCCTGGAGGCCCAGGCGCGGGCGGCGCGTTATGAGCGACTCGCCGCCCACCTGGGGGAGGGGGAGTGGCTGCTCACCGCTCACCATCAGGACGATCAGCTGGAGACCCTGTTGCTGGCGCTCAAGCGGGGGGCCGGTCTGCGCGGGCTGGCGGGCATGGTGGCGAGCCAGCCTTTTGCCGCAGGCCATCTGTTGCGCCCCTTGCTCGACATGAGCCGGGCCGAGCTGGCGCAAGCCGCGCAGTCACTTCCTTATGGCTGGGTAGAGGATGAGAGCAACGAGGACCCGAGCTATGACCGCAACTTCCTGCGCCAGCAGATCATTCCCCTGCTCAAGGACCGCTGGCCCGCCATGGCCCGGACGACGGCGCGCACCATGGCCCTGTGCGCCGAGCAGGAGGCGCTCATCGGCGAGCTGGCCGAGGCGGACTGGCAGGCGGTGGGTGAGGGAGAAGGGCTGCGCATTGACGGACTCCTCTCCCTCTCCCCCGTGCGGCGTAACAACCTGCTGCGCCACTGGATCCGCCGTCAGGGGGGAGAGATGCCCTCCCGCGAGCTGCTGGGCCTGCTGTGGCAGGAGGTGGCGCTGGCGCGCGATGACGCCAACCCCAGGCTGAGCCTGCAAGGGTTGGAGTGTCGCCGCTATCAGGGGCGCCTCTACCTGGTGGCGCCGGATCTCGCCCCCCGTGAGGAGGTGCTGCCCATCCGGATGGAAGAGACGCTCACCCTGCCGGACGGGCTCGGGCAGTTCAGGCTCTGGAGAACGGATGGCGAAGGGTTGCGGACACCGAGGGGGGACGAGCCGCTCTCGGTGCGTTTTCAGGTCGCCCCCGGCGTCATGCTGAAACCGGTGGGGCGGGTGGGCAGCCGGCGGCTCAAGAAGCTGCTACAAGAGTACGGGGTGCCCTCCTGGCAGCGGGGGCGCATTCCCATCCTCTACTACGGTGAACAGGTGGCACTGGTGGCCGGGCTCTTTGTCTGCGACGGATTTCTGGCGCCAGAAGAGGGGGTGGCGTGGGAGTGGCGGCCCCCCGTCCCCCAGGATGCGGATTGACATCGCAGAGTGACAGGGGGCCGGGAGGCGAAGGGGGATGCCCTATTCGGGCAGGCCGGAGCCTCCGGCTTTCTTGCGGGCGTAGAGATGGGTATCGGCCGTCTCGTAGAGGCGCTGCACATCCATGCCCGACTGCCAGCTGGCGGCTCCCAGGCTGCACCCCACCGAGAAGGCGCTGAGCTCCTTGTGGCTGTGGAGCACATGTTGCAACCGCAGCCAGACCGGGCGCCAGGCCTCGGGGTCCGCGGGTTGCAGCAGCAAGGCAAATTCGTCCCCGCCGAGGCGAAACGCCTGATCCGTTCCGCGAATGCACCCCTGCAGCAACTGGGCGAAGCGGCTTAGCACCAGGTCGCCCACCGGGTGGCCCCAGGTGTCGTTCACCTGCTTGAATCTGTCGAGATCCAGCAGCACCAGCACCAGGCCGTGGGGTTCCCGGCTGTGTTGCTCCACCGCCCGGCCGATGGCCTCGTCGAAGTAGGCGCGATTGCCAAGCCCGGTCAGGTGGTCGAGCCGCACCTGCTGTTCCAGCCGATCCAGCCGCAGATAGAGGGGCAGGGTGAGACTGAACAGCTGATGATATTGCTCAAGCAACCGCCTCTGGCCGTCGCTCAGGGGGTGCTCCAGCTCGTAGTGCAACTGGCCGAGCAACTGCTCGTGTCGTCCCCGCAGCTCGAAGCGATAGGCATGCAGGGTCAGCCTGGCCTGGGGCGGGTGCGAGATGAGGGGATGGGGCTGGCCACAGTCGAACTGGAGCGAGTGGATCCGGACAATGTTTGCCACCCGCTCGGCAAAGATTGCCAGCAGGGCGTCAAGATCCCGTTGCCCCAGCAACTGCTCTATCTGCTGATAGCGGTCCTGCCCGGTCAACGGCGCAAGCCGCTCCATCTGCTGTACCCACTGCTCTATGCCATGTCCGAAGCCGTTCAATGACGATGTGTTTTCCACGTTACAGCCCTTACACCTCTCCATTCATTGCGCAGGCTCTTGCAAGCCCTGTGCCTAAAATATGTCCGATGAAAAACAAGGGGGCTGGCTAGGCTTAACGGGATGAAACGGGAGGGGAAATCCCTGCCGCTGAGCGAGTGGCGTGCCATATGGGGAGCGGGCGCTGTGCTTGCAGGGAAGAGAGTGCCGGGCAGATGAAGGAGAGGGATGGGTGTACACCGATGTGTTGATCCTGCTGATCTTCGCCGTTGTGCTGGTGGCCATTTTCCGGCGCCTCGGCCAGCCGGTGATCCTTGCCTATCTGTTTGCCGGCATGCTGCTCGGCCCCCATGGCGTGGCCATCGTCACGGGTCAGGCCATGATGCAGACCATAGGAGAGCTTGGCATCGTGTTCCTGATGTTCTCCCTCGGGCTCGAGTTCTCCCTGCCGCGTCTGCTCGCCATGCGCAAGCTGGTGCTGGGGGTCGGCAGCCTGCAGGTGCTGCTCACCTCACTGCTGTTTTTCGGGCTCGGCTGGTGGTGGGGGCTGAGCCTGGCCCAGGCGCTGGTGGTGTCAGGCACCCTGGCGCTCTCCTCCACCGCCGTGGTGATCAAGCAGCTCGGCGAGCTCAAGCAGCTCCATACCCGGCGAGCCCAGCTCGGGGTGAGCGTGCTGCTGTTCCAGGATCTCGCCGTGGTGCCCCTGCTGGTGATGATCCCCATCCTGGCCCAGCCCGAGGTGCAGGGCAGCGCCCTGCTGGCGGAGGTCGCCTGGGCCTCCCTCAAGGGGTTGTTTGCGCTCTCCGTGCTGCTGGCGGTGGGGAAGTGGCTGCTGCCCATGCTGTTTTTCGAGGTGGCGCGCGCACGTTCAGACGAACTCTTCGTACTGAGTGCCCTGCTGGTGGCATTGCTGGCGGCCTCCCTGACCCAGTGGATGGGGCTCTCCATGGCGCTCGGTGCCTTTCTGGCGGGCATGATGCTGGGGGAGTCCCACTATCGTCATCAGCTCGAGGTGGACATCAAGCCGTTTCGCGACGTGTTGATGGGGCTCTTCTTCATTACCATCGGCATGACCATGGACTGGGCGCTGGTGGCGGGCGCCTGGTGGCAGGTGTTGGCCTGTGTGACGGGGCTCATCCTGTGCAAGTCGCTGCTGATATTGCTGGCGGGCCGCCTGATGGGGGAGCGCAAGCGCGACGCCATGGCCGCCGGCATCATGTTGAGCCAGGTCGGGGAGTTCGGTTTTGTGCTGCTGGCGCTGGCGAGTCATCACGGCTTGCTGGATCACCAGCTGGTCTCTCTGCTCATCGGCATCGGTGTCATCTCCATCGCCCTCACCCCCTGGCTGGTGTTGCGGGCGCTGGGACTTGCCCACTCCCTCACCGACAGTGCCCTGCTCTCTCGCGCCGAGGTGGCCCAGTCGGGCCTGAGCAAACACCAGCACGTCATCATCGCCGGGTTCGGACGCACCGGCCAAACCTGTGCCCGCTTTCTCAAGCTCGAAGAGATCCCCTTCCTGGCCCTGGATCTCGATCCCGAGCGGGTGAGCGAGGCCAAGCTGGCGGGGGAGCAGGTGGCGTTCGGCGATGCCAGTCGGCGCGACATCCTGCTGGCGGCCGGTCTGCTGCGGGCGCGGCTGGTGATCATCACCTTCGACGATCGCAAGCGGGTCGATGCCATGCTGACGCTGATCCGGGAGCTGGCGGGGGAGATCAAGGTGCTGGTGCGTACCCGGGATGACAGCTTCCTTGAACACTACAAGCAGGCCGGCGCCTTCGAGGTGATCCCCGAATCCCAGGAGGGAGCCCTGATGCTGGTCTCCCATCTGCTGCTCAACTGCGACATTCCCATCGGCCGGGTGATCCGGCGCATGGAGCACGAGCGCAGCAGCCAGTATCGCTTTCTGCACGGTTTCTACTGGGGCGGCAAGAGTGCGGGCAATCTGGAGACGGATCAACTGCTCGAGCGGCTGCATCCCGTGCTGCTGCACGACCAGGCCTGGGCGGTGGGACACAGGGTACGGGATCTCGCCCTGGGAGAGGTGCGCATCAAGGCGATTCATCGCGGGGAGCGCAGCCTAGATCCCAGGCGCGAGCTGGTGCTGGCGGCGGGAGATACCCTGGTGCTCTTCGGCACGGCCGTGGCCATGGAACAGGCCGAGCAGCGCCTGCTGGAGGGACGCTAGGATCTCCTTGCCATGGGATAAGGCCCCTCAGGCCTCTTCGCGAAACTGCTCCTGCCTCCCGCTGCCCGGCAGGTCGAGGAAGGCCTCAATGCGCTGGCGGTGATCCAGCGCGTCCTGGTATCCCAGCTTGATGAGCCGCTGGCAATAGCCGGGGTCAAACATCAGGAAGCTGGCCAGGCTGCTGCTCTCTTCGCCGTTGACCCCGAGCACCCGCAGCAGACGGCGCAGCTGGGTCGGCAACCGTGGGAGGTATTCGAGGGCGATGAGGTCGAGATCCTGGCTGGGGCGGATCACGCAGGTCTCCACCTGGCGCAGTTTCAGCCGACTGCGCTCCCGTGCCGGAATGAGGGAAAGGGTCTGGTTGATGCGCCCGAGCCGCTCCAGATCCGAATTGAGGGTGTCGGAGAAGACGGTGTTGAGCAGATGGCTCGCGATGTTGGAGCTGGTCAGGTGCCCCTGGCGGGGAGTCGGGTTCTCCCTGTGAGGGGAGTCCAGGGTCACCAGCAGGATCCGCTCCGCCCCCAGGTGGATGGCGGGACTGAGCGGGCTCAGCTGGTGGATGGAGCCATCCCCGTAGACGCGATCGCCGATGGGGGTGGCGGGAAAGACGAAGGGCAGCGCCGACGAGGCCAGCAGATGATCCGAGGTGAGCAGGGTTCGCAGGCCACGTCGTCTGGCGCGCTCCCAGGGCTGATGTTCGGCCCGTCCCTGGAAGAAGGTGGTGGAGAGGCCGTCATCGTAGTCGGAGGCCGTGATGGCGATGGCCTCCAGGCTGCCGTAGAGAATGTTGTCATCGATGCGGTGATAGTCGATGAGCTGATCCAGCAGACGGCGCAGGGGGGCGTTGTCAAACAGGTGAAAGGCTCGGTTGCTCTGGGGGGTGATGAGGCCGGCCGAGCCCTGATAGAGGGTGCGCCACAGCAGTTGGCAAGGGTGGAAGTCGAAGATGTGGTGGGTCTCGAATCGTCGCCAGACCCACTCCAGCTTGCGCACCCCCAGATGGAAACAGGAGGCGTAGCACGCCAGCGCCGTTATGTTGAGAGCCCCCGCCGAGGTGCCGCACAGAATGGGGAAGGGGATGCCGATGTTGCGGGGGTAGAGTTCGGCCACCGCCTTGAGTGCGCCGACCTGATAGGCGGCGCGGGCACCACCACCGGTCAGCAGAAGAGCAGTATTGGGTCTGGCCATGAGGGTGCGCCTTATCGTGATCGCCAGGGCGGGTTGCCACCGCGCAATTCAACTATAAGACGTTGTATACCGGATAAAAATGGGCCGCACGCTCAATTTTTGCGGCCCGTTTCATTTTCAGTTTGCCAAGGGCGTCTGGCTCAGTTGATCGAAGGCGGCAAAGGCAGGAGGGCTTGCCAGAATACGGCCATGGCCGAGCCCCCGGGTGCTCACCAGCCGGGTGCGGCCATCCTGGGCCGCGCGCAGGGAGTCCCGGTGGGGGGCGAAGCGGTCTTCCTCATCGTGAACGATGAGGGCGGCGCCGCTGCGCCGGGCGAGCCGGCCCAGCGGGTCAACCGTGCTGAGCGGGTGCTGGTATTCGTGTTCTATCTCCTTGACCACCGCATCGAACAGCCGGATGGAGTAGCCGGAGCGCGCCACCATGCCGTAGAGCTGGGGCACGTAGTCGAGCACCGGGGAGATGAGCAGCAGCGGCAGCGCATCGATTGCCGGGTGACGGCTGCTGAGGGTGACGGCGCCCCCCATGCTGTGGGTGACGACGCCCTGGACGGGGCCGACCCGCTCGAGGATCTCGTCGAAAGCGCGCACGAAGCGGGGCAGGTGG
>NZ_CAWMFQ010000332.1:0-4728 GCF_963866995.1 Aeromonas sp. ZOR0002
AGAGCGGCGGCACCGGTCAGGCGTTCGACTGGACCCTGCTGGCCCACCTCGATAAAGCCCGGCTGATGCTGGCGGGGGGCCTCAACCCCGACAACGCCCTCGAGGCCGCCCGGGTGGGCTGTCTCGGCCTTGATTTCAACTCCGGGGTGGAGAGCGCCCCGGGCAGGAAGGATGCGCACAAGCTGGCGGCCGCCTTTGGCGCCTTGCGTCAACTGTGAGCGCCCCCGTGACTCATTCAACGAATTAATGAACTGCGTTTGCCCATAAGCACAAGGAATAATGTATGACCCTGCTCAACCCGTTTTTTGGTGAATTTCGTCGATGACATGTATGTGCCCCAGCCATACGCCTCAGCCCGACAAGGCTCATACCTGATCTCAATTGCAGAATGTAAAGGAAGATAACCATGACCCTGCTCAATCCGTTTTTTGGTGAATTTGGTGGCATGTATGTGCCCCAGATCCTCATCCCCGCCCTGCTCCAGCTGGAGAAGGCCTTCGTCGATGCCAAGGATGATCCGGCTTTCGTCACCGAGTTTCAGGCACTCCTGACCGAGTACGCCGGTCGCCCGACCCCGCTCACCCTGACCCGCAATTTGACCAAGGGCACCAAGACCCGCCTCTACCTCAAGCGTGAAGATCTGCTGCACGGCGGCGCCCACAAGACCAACCAGGTGCTGGGTCAGGCCCTGCTCGCCAAGCGGATGGGCAAGAATGAGATCATCGCCGAAACCGGCGCCGGTCAGCATGGCGTTGCGACGGCACTGGCCTGCGCCCTGCTCGGCCTCAAGTGCCGGGTCTATATGGGGGCCAAGGATTGCGAGCGCCAGAAACCCAACGTGTTTCGCATGAAGCTGATGGGCGCCACCGTCATTCCGGTGCACTCCGGCTCCAGCACCCTGAAAGATGCTTGCAATGAGGCGCTGCGGGACTGGGCTGCCAACTACGAGTCGGCCCACTACCTGCTGGGTACCGCCGCCGGCCCCCACCCCTTCCCCACCATCGTGCGGGAGTTCCAGAAGATGATCGGCGAAGAGGCCAAGGCCCAGTGTTTCGAGAAGGAGGAGCGGCTGCCCGATGCGGTGCTCGCCTGCGTCGGCGGCGGGTCGAATGCCATCGGCATGTTTGCCGACTTTATCGATGAGCCGTCGGTGCGCCTGATCGGCGTCGAGCCGGGTGGTCACGGTATCGAGAGTGGCGAGCACGGCGCGCCGCTCGGTCACGGCAGCAAGGGGGTCTTCTTTGGCATGCACTCCTACCTGATGCAGGACAATCAGGGCCAAATTCAGGAGTCCTACTCCGTCTCGGCGGGGCTGGACTTCCCCTCCGTCGGCCCCCAGCACGCCCATCTGGCCGCCATCGGCCGCGCCGAGTACCCCTCGGTAACCGACAAGGAGGCGCTGGACGCCTTCCAGGAGCTGGCCAAATCCGAAGGCATCATCCCCGCGCTGGAGTCCTCCCACGCTCTGGCCCATGCCCTCAAGATGGCCCGCAGTGAACCGGAAAAAGAGCAGGTGCTCATCGTCAACCTCTCCGGCCGTGGCGACAAAGACATCTTCACCGTTGCCGACATCTTTGAAAAAGAAGGAACCTTGTCATGAATCGCTACGCACAACTCTTTTCCCGTCTGGACAAGGCCAATCAGGGCGCCTTCGTGCCCTTCGTGATGCTGGGTGACCCCACCCCCGAATTGTCCCTGGCCATCGTCGATGCGCTGGTCGCAGGGGGTGCCGACGCCCTCGAGCTCGGCATTCCCTTCTCCGATCCGGTGGCGGACGGCCCCACCATTCAAGGCGCCGCCCTGCGTGCCTTTGCCAGCCACACCACTCCGGACGACTGCTTCGAGCTGCTAGGCCGTATCCGCGCCAAGTACCCGCAGCTGCCCATTGGCCTCTTGGTCTACGCCAACCTGGTTTATGTGCGCAAAATTGACGGCTTCTACGAGAAGTGCCAGCAGGCAGGGGTGGACTCCGTGCTGGTGGCGGACGTGCCGGTGCAGATGTGCGCCCCCTACAAGGCGGCCGCCGACAAGTTCGGTATCGACAGCATCTTTATCGCCCCGCCCAATGGCGACGCCGAGACCCTGAAACAAGTGGCGGAGCTTGGCAATGGTTACACCTATCTGGTGAGCCGCGCGGGCGTGACCGGTGCCGAGACCAAGGCCGGCATGCCGGTGGAAGGTCTCATCAATACCCTGCGCGAGTTCAATGCCCCCCCCGCCCTGCTCGGCTTTGGCATCAGCGAACCGGCTCAGGTGCGTGAGGCCATCGCCGCTGGCGCCGCCGGTGCCATCTCCGGCTCCGCCGTGGTAAAGATCATCGAGACCCACCACCAGAACCCGGAGCATATGCTGACTCGTCTGAAGGAGTTTGTGGAAGGGATGAAGGCCGCGACCAATCGATAAGAGGCGGCATTGGTCAAATGCCATTGGCCATGTCTGCGAAAAGGGAGCCTGATAGGCTCCCTTTCTATTTCCTGCTTGTTGCCGCTCCCAGCGTCTTTATCCCCTCTCCTCTTGGGAAAGGGTCAGGGTGAGGGAACCCATAATCCCCCGGTGTTATCGAATCGTAGGTTCGAATAGCGCAGCGTATTCGGACGTTCGCGGATTGAATGTGATGGCGCGGCTTCACCGCGCTGTGGAACACCGTAGGGCGCAATAAGCGCAGCGCATTGCACCGCAAGACATAGTCCGCTCCACGACAACAGACTCTCGCCGGATTCCCGAGCCAGCGGTTGGCCCCTTGATGCGGCTTCGCCGCATGGGCCACGAGGGCGCGGCCCTCGACGGGGTTTCGCCCGCCCTTCGGGCCTGGGCGAGTGACTTTTCTTTGCGTGGCCAAAGAAAAGTCACCAAAAGAAAGGCCCCCCCCGCCAAGCCGCCCGCCTACGGCGGATTCCCTCATCTCGCTCTCTGGGTCGGACGGAACACCGCAGATGGTACATCCATGTACCAACTGCGGCTGCGCCGTCATCCCTGACGGCGCTCCTGACCCATTGAGCTCGACTCGGCAGCTTGGAGGGGGATCAAGACAAAACAGTGCCAGCACTCAACTCCCGTCTAACTGCAGACAAGCCCCCTCTCCCCTTGGGAGAGGGCTGGGGTGAGGGCTATTTCCACACTCTCTACCAACCCGACAGTCCACACAAAACAGTTGTTGTTCACTAATTCGTTGAACCAGCTCAGATTTCTATCAACATCCTCTTTCCATGTCTCAATCCGGCCCCTTAAAATAGCCAAACGACAATCCATCTCTCGGGAGAGTGTCATGGAAGTAATTGTTGCTATCTCACGAGTGAAAAACAGCGGACTGGGGGCTGAAACTCAGGGGCGGTAGCGTTGTTTTTTTGTCGGTTGGCACAGAGCGTAGCGAAGCACAACAGGTGAGCATTATTGCGCCAACCCGATCGGAATAAATAAGGGTGTGGCAGCTTCATAAATTATATTGATAGATATATTTTTCGGTAACCTTTGGGCTTCACTTCGTTCAGCACTAACCTACGATTTTTAGCCAAATATATGAGATTAGCGGCGATAAAGATGTTACAGAGTTGTATGGAAGGCTCTGCTAACGGATTAATACCGCCTTCCATCTAATCATTGTTAGCGTGAAAAAAAGGAGTATTCATGGAAAATTTTACCCATTGTGGAAAAGAAGTTGAATTTTGGCAGGTTACTGGAGAGGTTCTGGGAAGTAACAAGTACAGTGAAACCCATGTATCTGTTTCGTCAAGTGGTGGGGGGGGCTATGTCGGCCCGAATGGTGGTCATGTCAGTGCACCTAGTGTTCATTCAACTTCGTCAACGATAACGAATCATGAGTTTTGGATAAAAACCGAAGATGGCCTTGAGAAAGATATAAAACTCAGAGGTGTGGATGTTCCATTAAGGCCAGGTCAAAAAATCACTCTCATTTCTGCAAAAAGAAAAGGCGCTGATGAAGGCTTGTACAGTATTTTAGTGAATCATAGTGCAGGAAAGCACTGGTTTATAAATAGTGCCGAAGAACTAAATAAAAAACTTAAGCTTGAGTTGCTAACAGGAAAATCATTGTTGATAGCTGGTGCAATTATTTGGGGTATTGCGTACTTAACTGCACCTGAAGGATACAGAGGTAAAAACTGGGATGACGCCTCATGGGAAATTGCACTTGGGGCAGCAGGTATTTTTATCGTTTATAGGCTGATTGTTAAGTTAAGTCGAGTGTCAGGTCTCATCAAGAAACTTGAAAGCCACTTAGAAGATATTGCTCAGTCAGCCTATAAGAATTAATCAGTTCACACAGAAAAATTATTCGCTGCGCTCATAATTTACCGGTGAGCGCAACATTATAAGGTCAAGAAGGAAAAGAAATTTGTGATACCCACATAAATCCTCCCCCCATTTTTCTGATCAAGCCGTAGCATAACTAACACTCAAAATGATGGGCATCCAAGTTAATACGAGATGGTGGCTTCAGTTTTTTGGCATTTCTTGCCCATTCAGTGAGAGTTAGGAAATTCAAATTGTCATTATAATTATCAACAAAGGAAATGAAGTGAACAGAATAATATCCTTTATTATTATGCTATTACCCAGCATTGCTCAAGCCTCAGATGTACCACAAATCATCCGAGAAAAGGTAAAAGAACAACTCGCCTATACGGAATGTAGCAATCTTAAACTAGATGACTGGAAAATATATCCAAACTGTACAGATCTAGTTATCACCTGACACCGGCCTCAAACCGG
>NZ_CAWMFQ010000333.1:0-599 GCF_963866995.1 Aeromonas sp. ZOR0002
TCGCCTGGGCGCTCCCGCAGTGCCGGGGCGTGGATCGGAAACACGCTCAGCCGGTGGTAGAGGTCGGCCCGAAACTGCCCCTCGACCACCGCCTGTTTCAGATCCCGGTTGGTGGCCGCCAGGATGCGCACATTCACCTTGAGCGGGGTGTCGTCACCGATCCGCTGCAGATCGCCGTATTGCAGCACCCGCAGCAGCTTGGCCTGCAGCGCCAGGGAGAGCTCCCCTATCTCGTCGAGAAACAGGGTGCCCTTGTCCGCCAGCTCGAACTTGCCCGCCCGATTGTGGATGGCGCCGGTGAAGGCCCCCTTCACGTGACCGAACAGCTCGCTCTCGGCCACGGATTCGGGCAGGGCGGCGCAGTTGAGGTAGACCAGGGGGGCATGGGCGCGGGGTGAGCCGCCATGCACCGCCTTGGCGATCAGTTCCTTGCCGACCCCGGTCTCCCCCAGGATCAACACGTTCAGCTCCGAGCTGGCCACCACCTCGATCTCGTGGCGCAGCCGGGCCATGGCGGGGGAGTGGCCTACCATCTCCGGCTGCTCGGGGCCGGGCCGGGTGCCGGGGACCAGGGGCTCGCTGCTTTGGCGGGCGAGCCG
>NZ_CAWMFQ010000334.1:0-3281 GCF_963866995.1 Aeromonas sp. ZOR0002
TACCTTGCCCGCCGATATCGTCGGCTGGCTGGATGGTCGTTCCTCCCTGGCGCGCCTGGGCCTCATGGTGCACGTCACCGCCCACCGCATCGATCCGGGCTGGTCCGGTCGCATCGTGCTGGAGTTTTACAACGGTGGCAAGTTGCCTCTGGCCCTGCGTCCCAAGATGAAGATCGGTGCCCTGAACTTCGAGATGCTGTCAGGTACCGCAGCTCGCCCGTACAACAAACGGGAAAATGCCAAATACAAGAGTCAGCAAGGGGCTGTGGCCAGCCGGATCAACCAGGATTGATCTGCGCACCGTGCGGCTTGTCTATCGAGGAGGGTGCCAAGGCACCCTCTTTTTTATCTGACAAAAGGAAACGGACGTGCCGAGGGGGTTGAAAACGGCCTTTTTCGGGGCATCGAGCTATGATTAGGCTTTGATTGGCGCCTATCCACAGCAATGGAATGGACTTAAATTAATCCTCGACAAGCCCCGTTCCTACAGGCCCTAAGACATTTTCTGACGGAATGCCCTTTTTTTTTTTTGCTGAAATATTTCAACAACGGGTATGGCGCATCGAGCCTTCTGGCATAATCCGCCGCAACTCATAAACAGGTTCGTTTTTATGTTTGAAATGTTTAGTGGTTTGGGTTTGTGGTGGTCAATCGGTTTGGTATTGGCCGTTTTTTTTGTGCTGGCCTATGAATTCATCAACGGCTTTCACGATACCGCCAACGCGGTAGCAACGGTTATCTATACCAAGGCGATGCCGGCTCATATGGCGGTGGTGGCTTCCGGTCTGTTCAATTTCGCCGGTGTCATGCTGGGTGGGTTGGGGGTGGCCTATGCCATCGTTCACCTGCTGCCCATCGATCTGCTGCTTGGCATGGACTCTACCCAGGGTCTGATCATGGTGTTCTCCCTGCTGTTCTCGGCCATCGTCTGGAACCTGGGAACCTGGTACTTCGGCATTCCGGCATCCAGCTCCCACACCCTGATCGGTTCCATCCTGGGGGTAGGCGGCGCCTATGCCCTGATCAGCCATCAACCCCTGAAAGAGGGTATCAACGTCGGCAAAGCCATCGACATCATGCTCTCTCTCATCATCTCTCCCACCGTGGGCTTCATCATTGCCGCCTTGCTGCTGTTCGCCATGAAGCGCGTATGGCTTGGCAGCAAGATCCACAAGACCCCGGAAGAGCGCCTGCTGGTGGACGGCAAGAAGCATCCACCGTTCTGGGCCCGTGTCACTCTGATTTGCTCCGCAATGGGGGTGAGCTTCGTACACGGTTCCAACGATGGCCAGAAAGGCATCGGTCTGGTGATGCTGGTGCTGATCTGCATGGCGCCTGCCTATTTTGCGCTGGACATGAACAGCCGCTCCTATGATCTGGACAGAACCCAGGATGCCAACCAGCGCATCATGGAGATCTACCAGCGTAACCAGGATCAGGTCTCCCATCTGGTGAACTTCAGTGTCCCTGCCAAAGCCCAGGAGGAGCTGATGAGCCACTGTGCGGCAGGGGAGGCCCTGCAGGCCATGGCGACCCTCGACAAGCGTCTGGGCCAGGTGCGCACCTACGAGGAGATGAATCTGGTGGATCGCCGCGAAGTGCGTCGCCTGCTGCTGTGCATCGACGACACTGCCCGCAAGGTCTCCAAATTGCCGCTGCCGGCCAAGGAGTTGACCGATCTTGCCAAATGGCGCAAGGATCTGACCGCCACGGCCGAATATGCGCCGACCTGGGTCATCGTGTCCATCGCGCTGGCGCTCGGTTGCGGCACCATGGTGGGCTGGCGTCGTATCGTCTACACGGTAGGGGAGAAGATCGGTTCCTCCGGCATGACCTACAGCCAGGGCATTGCAGCCCAGATCACGGCCGCCGCGTCCATCGGGATTGCGAGTCTGACCGGGATGCCGGTGTCCACCACCCACATTCTCTCCTCCGCGGTGGCGGGGACCATGGTGGCCAACAAGTCCGGCCTGCAGAGCCAGACCATCAAGACCATTCTGCTGGCCTGGGTGCTGACATTGCCGCTCACCATGCTGCTCTCCGGCGGTCTCTTCCTGCTGAACAACCATCTCTTTGGCGGGTAAGCGCGATAGTCATTGGAAATGAAACAAGGGCCTTCGGGCCTTTTTTTGTTGCCCGGTGAATGTCACGTCATACGGCAATAGTTCAATAAGTGATAGTTGTATGCCATCAGACAAGAAGTTGAACAGCATTATCTATCACCTCGTTTGTTTCTCTACATCCCTCAACCACTCTGTTGTACACAGTGAGGGCAGCATACCCGGAGCTACCTTGTTACGAGCTGACGCTTGCACGTGAAGCTGAAGGGAGGGCGTTCAACGGGTCTATGATCCTCACCAGAAATGATGAGAGTGAAGAGTGCCACAGGTTGCCCTATGTCTGGCATTCGCGTTCAACCTGGGCTGTCTCAGCCACCACTGAACACACCGACTGTGCTACCAAAGGGGAAACGCTGCCAGACTGTTTGCCAATGGCATCATATGCTGTCAATGCATTGACCTATCCACAAGCAGAGCATGTCATGGTGCTTTGACAGAGATGAATCCTCTGTCTGGTGTGTTATTCACGTCTTGCTTGGACTGGGTGTGTGTGGTCGCTGAACATCGGGAAAGCGGCGGATATCGAACGGGCAGGGGGGGGAGAGCAAGGCGATGTCAGCCCCAAAAAAGAGACAAAAAAAGAGCCACACGATGTGTGGCTCTTTATTCAGACTAACGAGTCTGCTCAGGGGCGACCGGCCGGGCTGGTTGCCACGTTGCTGGCAGCGGTGCTGCCACCGTGGCGACCGGAGGTCACGACTTCGCTGCGTACCAGGGGAGCGTACTCCACGGGTTCACGGGGTGTCGGGGCAGGAGCCGCAGCCGGCGTTGCCATGGGGGCATAAGCCTTGCGGGCACGGGCCAATACACCGGCACCCTTGTTCACGACCTGGGCCACAGGCACAGCGGCTTCTGCAGCGGCAGATTCCTGGGGGGCGACTTCGGCAGAGACTTGCGCCACGGGAGCAACTGGTTCGGCGACCACGGCAGGGGCTGCATCCACGTTGGTGACGTCGTCAGCCACGGATTCGGCCACAACAGCTTCGCTGCTCGGGGCTTCCTCGGTCTTGGTCTTCACGTTGGCAACAGCAGGCTCGGCAGCAACCACCTCGGCGGCGGCTTCCACGACCACAGGGGCAACAACGACGGGTTCCACCTGCGCGGCAGCCTCGACGGTGGCAGACTCTGCAACCAGTGCGGCTTGTGCCTGCTCTGCCGCTT
>NZ_CAWMFQ010000335.1:0-876 GCF_963866995.1 Aeromonas sp. ZOR0002
GGCGCTAGGGCACCCGATGCAACACGTAATTGGGACATAGCCTAAAAAAACCGCCTGTCGGCGGTTTTTTTATGGCTGTCCCCGGCGTCAGGGGAGACAGACCGGGCAGAAGGCGTAGGTGCCCTGGGGATCGTTGAAGCGGGTCAGCGGGTCCAGACCGCGGTTCATCTCCAGCAGCGCCTTGCCAAGCCCGGTGGGCAGCCAGCTTTGCAGGTGCGGGGCCAGCGCCTGGGCGCTGCTGTCAAACAGCTCGCGCAGGAACTTGTCCCTGGCCGACTCTTCCGGTGCGATGGGGGTGACCTGCCAGCTCTTGAGGTTGGCGAGATCGGCGGCCGCCTTGAGGGCGTCATCCAGATTGCCAAACTCGTCCACCAGCCCCAGTGCCTTGGCATCCTGCCCGGTCCAGACCCGGCCTTCGGCGGCTTTTTCCGCCTCTTCCGGGCTAAGGCCCCGGCCTTTGCCCACCAGGCCGACAAAGCGCTGATAGGTGTCTTCCACGCTCAGTTGAATGGCTTCACCCACGTGATCCGGCAGGGCACGGGTCAGCCCGACCCCCACGAAGTCGGTGGTGCCGACGCCGTCGGTGTGTACCCCGTACTGGGAGAGCGCCTTGTCGATGGTGGCGAACATGCCGAACACCCCGATGGAGCCGGTGAGGGTGGTGGGGGAGGCGAAGATCTTGTCCGCATCGGCGGAGATCCAGTAGCCACCGGAGGCGGCGTAGCTGCCCATGGAGATGACCACCGGCTTGCCCGCCTGTTTCAGGGCCAGCAATTCGGCGCGGATCTGCTCGGCGGCGAAGGCGCTGCCGCCGGGGCTGTCCACTCGCAGCACCACGGCTTTCACCTGATCGTCACGGCGGGCCTCGGCCAGCAG
>NZ_CAWMFQ010000335.1:900-6607 GCF_963866995.1 Aeromonas sp. ZOR0002
CGCCGCTGGCAGTGATGAGGCCTACCTCATCCTTGCCGCTCTGGGGGTACTGTTCCGGGATGGCGGCCAGATACTCTTTCAGGCCCACGCCCTTCCAGCCGTGGTCATCGGCCTCGCCCACTTCCTTGATCACCGCCTGGGTCATTTCGTCGCGGGTGGCGAGTTGATCCACCAGACCGTTGTCGAGGGCGTAGCTGGCCGCATTGCCACCGGCCTTGCGCAGCAGTTCGAGGAAGTGATCCTTGTTCGGTGCGACGGCATCCGGTTCGATCTCCCGCTGCTCCGCCACGTCGGCCACATAGGATTGCCACAGCTGATCCAGCCAGCGCTGGTTCGCCTCCTTGCTCTCGGGGGACATCTCGTCCCGGGTGTAGGGCTCGACGAAGGACTTGTAGGTGCCGACCTTGAAGACGTGTGGGGTGATATTGAGCTTCTCCAGTGCCGACTTGAAGTAGGTCTGGTAGACACCCAGCCCCTCGATCAGCACGGCACCACTCTGGTTGAGCAGCACGTGGTCGGCGTGGGCGGCGAGCAGATAGGCCCCCTGGCTGTAGTAGTCCGCCATGGCGATGACCGGCTTGCCGCTCTCCTTGAAGGCGTCGATGGCGGCCGTCACCTCCTGCAGTTTGGAGAGGCTGGCCCCTTGCAGACCCTGAGGCTTGATCACCAGCGCCTTGATGCGATCGTCATTTCCCGCACTCTTGATGGCCCACAGCAGATCGGAGAGGACGATTTCGCTTGGCTGCTCGTCCCCCTTGTCCATTTGCCTGAGCAGTTGCACCGTGGGATCGGTCTGGGTGCGCTGTTCTACCAGCACACCGGAGAGATTGAGGGTGAGCGCCCCCTCGATGGGGGTGCTTGGGGTCTCGCTCTGGCTGACGCTGAAGACAATGACCAGCACGACGAGAAGAAACAGCAGGTTGACCAGCATCAAGCGGGTAAAGTTGAGCAGGCGCCAGAGGCTGCGAAAGAGCCATCCCAGACCTTTGAAAATAGACATAGCTGCGTTGTCGCCCTGTTAATGGGTTGAGAGCAGCCATTATTAACCAGTTGCGCAGCCAATTGCCATTTCCCCTTGAGTCGACTGCCCCCCGCCACTTCGGAACACGGCTGTTCGCTGAAAAAATGTCCAAACATTTGTTTGAAAAAGAGTTTTCGATTCTTTACTCTAGCTCCAGTTTGATAACAAAAAATTAACTGAAAGGCCCGATGAGCCGGCCCCACCTCCACCTACCCCTTCTTTTTACTGCCCGTCACCCGAGGCAGCCAGGAAGGCTGGAGCATGACCCCGTGCACATCGACCTCGACAAGGAGTGCATCATGAGCCGTTATCCCACGCTGCTGACCCCCCTCGATCTGGGTTTTACCCAGTTGCGCAACCGCGTACTGATGGGGTCCATGCACACCGGGCTCGAGGAGGAAAAGGGGGGTTTTGACAAGCTGGCCGCCTTCTATGGTGAGCGGGCCCGTGGCGGGGTCGGTCTCATCGTGACTGGCGGCATCGCCCCCAATTTGCGGGGGCGGCTGGTGCCCCACGGCTCCCAGCTGAGCTTTCCCTGGCAGGTAGCCAAACACCGCAAGGTGACCGAGGCAGTGCACCGGGAAGGGGGCAAGATAGCGCTGCAGATCCTTCATGCGGGCCGCTACGCCTACCATCCGTTCAGCCTGGCGCCGAGCGCCCTCAAGGCTCCCATCTCCCCGTTCAAGCCGCGGGCCATGAGCGAGCGGCAGATCCGCGGCACCATTCGCGACTTCGCCGCCACTGCGGCGCTGGCCAAGGCGGCCGGTTATGACGGGGTCGAGGTGATGGGGTCGGAAGGCTATCTCATCAACCAGTTCATCTGCGAACGCACCAACAAGCGCACCGATGGCTGGGGCGGCAGCAGCGAAAACCGCATGCGCTTCCCGGTGGAGATTGTCCGCGCCATCCGTGAGCGGGTGGGCACGGATTTCATCATCATCTTCCGCCTCTCCATGCTGGACCTGGTGGAGCAGGGCTCCTCCCTTGAGGAAGTGATCGCACTTGGCCGGGCACTGGAGCAGGTGGGGGTCACCCTCATCAACACCGGTATCGGCTGGCACGAGGCGCGCATTCCCACCATCGCCACCAGCGTGCCGCGCGGTGCCTTCAGCTGGGTGACCGCCGAGCTGAAAAAGCACCTCAAGGTGCCCCTCATCACCACCAACCGCATCAACACCCCCGAGGTGGCGGAGCGCATCCTGGCGGGGGGGGAGGCGGACATGGTCTCCATGGCGCGCCCCTTCCTGGCGGACCCCGAATTCGTCATCAAAGCGGCTGAAGACAGGGCGGACGAGATCAACACCTGCATCGCCTGCAACCAGGCCTGCCTCGACCACGTGTTCAAGCAAAAGCGTGCCTCCTGCCTGGTCAATCCCCGCGCCTGTTTCGAGACCGAGTTGACGTTTGGCCGAGTGCCCCAGCCCAAGAAGCTGGCGGTGGTGGGGGCGGGTCCTGCGGGGCTGGCGTTTGCCTGCTACGCCGCCGAGCGCGGCCATCAGGTGAGCCTGTTCGATCAGGCGAGCGAAATCGGCGGCCAGTTCAACTTTGCCAAGCAGATCCCGGGCAAGGAGGAGTTTCACGAGACCCTGCGCTACTTCGCCAAACGGCTTGAGAAGTGCGGCGTCGAGCTCTATCTGGGCCAGCGCCAGAGTGCTGAGAGCCTCTTGGGCGGCGGTTTTGACGAGGTGATCCTCGCCACCGGCATCCGCCCGCGCACTCCCAATATCCCGGGTATCGAGCACCCCAAGGTGTTGAGCTACCTCGATGTCTTGCGTGATCATAAGCCGGTGGGCGAGAAGGTGGCGGTGATCGGCGCCGGCGGCATCGGCTTTGACGTGGCCGAATATCTGGTGGAAAAACGGGTGGAGCAACAGACGGCAGGGGACGCGGATCGCCACCGTGACCACTGGCTCAAGGAGTGGGGCATCGACAAGCAACTGGGTGAGCGCGGCGGCCTGACTACCCCCGAAATCGATGCCCCCGAGCGCCAGATCTGGTTGCTCCAGCGCAAGGAGAGCAAGGTGGGCGACGGCCTTGGCAAGACCACCGGCTGGATCCATCGCACCGTGCTCAAGAATCGCAAGGTGCAGATGCTCTCCGGCGTCCAGTATCTGCGTATCGACGATGCCGGGCTTCACATCCAGGTGGGCGACCAGCAGCAGTGCCTGCCGGTGGATCAGGTGATCATCTGTGCCGGACAGGAGCCCCTCAAGGAGTTGCAGGCCGGTCTGCAGGCCGCGGGCAAGCCGGTGCACATCATCGGCGGTGCCGACGTGGCCGCCGAGCTGGATGCCAAACGCGCCATCCGGCAAGGGGCGGAGCTGGCTGCCGTCATCTAGCCTCCCGGCCCTTTCGTATCCTGACAAACCCCTGAACCCCAGGGGTTTTCTTCATCCGGTGCTGTGCTAAGGTAGCGCCATCATCGCCTTTGACAAGGAACTGCCCCATGGATGCCCTCCATCTGTTACTCAATCGCCACTCCTGTGGTCGTCTGGCCGAGCCTGCCCCGAGTGGCGAAGTGCTCGACAATATCCTCAAGGCCGGGCTGCGGGCGCCGGATCACGGCACTCTGACCCCCTGGCAGTTCATCCTGTTTGAAGGGGAGGGGCGTGAGCGTCTGGGGACATTGCTGGCCGATGCCGCCCATGCCCGTGGCGAGGATGCGGACAGTGTCGAGAAGTGCCGCGCCGCGCCACTGCGTGCTCCCCTGGTGATCGCGGTGGCGACCCGTTATCAGGCGCACCCCAAGGTACCGAAACTGGAGCAGGAGCTCTCTGCCGGTTGCGCCCTGATGGCGATGCAGATGGCGGCCCAGGCCCAGGGCTTCAACGGCATCTGGCGCTCCGGCTGGTTCATCTTCGACGAGCAGATCCATGGTGCACTGGGGCTGGCACCGGAGGATCAACTGGTGGGCTTCCTCTACCTTGGCACCCCCATGCTGGAGGCCCGCAAGCTGCGCGAGTTGCCCATTCAGGACTTCGTGCGCAGCTTCTGAAGCGCAGAACGCCAAAAGCCCTGATTATTCAGGACTTTTTTGTTTTCTGACAGAGCCGTCAGGCTGTACTGATAAATGCGCACTTGCCAAGAGGGGAGAAGGGGGTTGGCCGGACATTTTTTGAATTGTGAGAGATTCTTCTCACTCCTGGTTTATTACGCTATGTAAAACGTTTGCGCCACGTTATTATCCCACTGCCAGTTTAGAAGGTGACCCCTTCTAATTTTCTGCGATGAGAGTCGCAATTCCGTAGCACCTTTTTAGAGCCCAACGTCTTGATGACATTGGGCTTCATTTTTGCGGGATCGGCACGTCAGCGTTCTTTCTCCTCTGCCTCTCTTCTGCCTCTTCTCTACCTCACCTTGTCTCTTTCCGGCGATCTTTTGCACAGCCATTGATGTGGTCTCGATTGGAGTCAGGATCAGGGTCAAATATCCTGCATTTGCAGGTGAAATCCGGCCCGGGATCCGCCAGCATCGGCAGAGACAAGAGAGCCAGAGGCTTCCCCTCAATGTCGACTGCCCGCACCTTTGCCATCCGGAGGCCATATGTGGTTCAACCGCAAGCTTGAAAAAGAGAATCAACAGCTCAGGGAGACGATGCTTCTCAAAGAGCAGCAGCACCAGAGCGAACTGGCCGAATTGCGCGCCACCATCGGTGAATACGAGCACATGCAGCGCACCAGCCGGGAGCGTGGCGATCTCTTCAATCAAGTGATCTCCTGCCAGAACCAGGGAGGTGAGATGCTGCAGAGCGTGCGGGAAGCACTGGCCGGCAGTGCCGAACACCTGATGGCGGAAAAGGGAGCGCTCTGCGAGCTGGATCAGCTCTTTGCCCAGACCCGGGGCGCCATCACCCGTCTCTCCGAGCGCGCCCATGCCATCACGGATGAGGCGGCTCGCAGCCTCGCAGCCGTCCATCAGCTCGATGCCAGCACATCCGCCATCAACCAGTTCGTGACCGCCATCCAGGGCATTTCGGATCAGACCAACCTGCTGGCACTCAATGCGGCCATCGAGGCGGCCAGGGCCGGTGAAGCTGGTCGAGGATTCGCCGTGGTCGCCGATGAGGTGCGTCAGCTGGCGAGCAAGGCTCATGAAGCCAGCAGCCAGATAGAGGTGCTGGTCAGACAGATAGTGGCCCAGGCGCAGGAGATCAAGTCCATCATCGATGACAACCAGGCCAGTGCCGCCGAGGTGGCGACCTCTTCCTCCCAGATCGATGTGGTGGTGACCCAGGTGCTGGCACAATCAGGCCGGATGCAGCAGGTGATCCACAGTGCTGCCTCCACCTCCTTCCTCAATACCACCAAGCTGGATCACGCCGTCTGGAAGAACACCATCTATCGGCTCATCGATCAGCAGCATTTTCATGAGCCGGTGAGCGACCACGCTCAGTGCAGGCTGGGCAAATGGTATTTCGAGGGGCAGGGCGCCGAGCTCTTCGCCCACAAGCCGGGCTTTCGTGAACTGGACGGGCCCCACAAGCGGGTCCACGAGAGCGGCAAGGCCGCCCTGCACGCGCGCGAGCAGGGGGATATCAAAAGCATGGTCGAGCAGCTCAAGACCATGGAAAACGCCAGCATGCAGGTGGTGCACTGCATCGACCGCTTGCTGGAAAGCGCCTGAGCGAGCCTCGGGCCTTCCGCTCAACCTTTGACTGGCAGCAGCCGTGCCGGGTTGACTGCCACC
>NZ_CAWMFQ010000335.1:6628-7452 GCF_963866995.1 Aeromonas sp. ZOR0002
TCTGGTCACGACCGAGCCCGCACCCACGACGGCTTCCCGCCCTATGGTGACGCCGGGCAGCAGAATGGCGCCGCCGCCTATCCAGACCCTGTCTTCAATGGTGACCGGAAGCGCCGTCTCAACCCCCTGAATGCGCTCATCGGCGTCCAGCGCATGGGCGGCGGTGTAGATCTGCACGTTCGGCCCAATCATCACCTCGGCGCCGATGCGAATGGGGGCATTGTCCAGCAGGGTGGCCCCCATGTTGATGTAGCTGCCCTTGCCAAGGTGGATGTGGCGGCCATAGGTGCAGTAGAAGGGTGGGCAGATGAAGGCACCCTGTGCCAGCTCGCCGACGATCTGCAGCAGCAGTGCCAGCTGTTCATCCTCCTCGTCGCTGCGATTGAAGCGGCGGTACAGGCGGGCCGTCTCCCGGCGCAACAGATCCAGCTCTGGCGTCATGCAGTTGTAAGGCTGGCTGGCGATCATCTTCTCGTATTCGGTCATGACTGGGCCTCGATGGGGTGGAGGAAGAGAGGATAAGCCATCGGAGAGCGGAGAAGCGTGAGGCTCTCCCCAGAGTGGGCAGAAGGAGAATGGGCGTCCGGAAACGACAAGGGCACCCTGCTGGGGTGCCCTTGTCGTTCAACGACCTAAGTGTTGCCGCTGTGGCCTGTTGCTTGTCAGCCGAGTGTGCGGCTGATGGGTTGGCAACTGCCGTGGCTTGTTGTTTATCAGCCGAGTTTGCGGCCGATGGGTTGGCAGCCACCGTGGCTTGTTGTTTATCAGCCGAGTTTGCGGCTGATGGGTTGGCAGCCACCGTGGCTTGTTGTTTATCAGCCGAG
>NZ_CAWMFQ010000335.1:7462-15943 GCF_963866995.1 Aeromonas sp. ZOR0002
GAGAGGCGGCACCACTCCTCTTTCACGGCGGTCGGGTCCATCTCGAACCACTGGCCATAGATGGTCTCCAGCTCCGGCGCCTGGCTTTCCAGCACGCCGGAGAGGGCCATCAGGCTGCCCGCCTTGCCGTGGCCGGCGATAAGCGGCGCCAGTTCCCGCAGCGGGCCGGCCAGGATGTTGGCGACCACCACGTCCGCTTCGACGTCTTGCGGCTGATCCGCCGGCAGGTAGAGTTCGATCTGGTCGGCAACGCCATTTCGCTCGGCGTTGTCACGGCTGGCCTGGATGGCCTGAGGATCGATGTCGATGCCGATGACCCGGGCTGCCCCCAGTTTCAGGGCGGCGATGCCGAGGATGCCGGAGCCGCAACCAAAGTCCACCACGGTTTTGCCAGCCAGATCCAGCCCGTCCAGCCACTGCAGGCAGAGTGCCGTGGTGGGGTGGGTACCGGTGCCGAAGGCCAGGCCCGGGTCCAGCATGACGTTGACCGCATCGGGGTTCGGCACGTCGCGCCAGCTCGGGCAGATCCAGAGCCGCTCGCCGAACTGCATGGGGTGGAAGTGATCCATCCACTCGCGCACCCAGTCCTTGTCTTCCAGCTGCTCCACCTTGTAGCCCACGTCTTCACCGAAGATCTGCTGGAAGAAGGCGATGGTGGGAGCCGGATCGGTTTCGGCGTCGAACAGTCCCATTACTTCGGTCTCGCCCCAGAGCGGGGTTTCACCGGGCATGGGCTCATAGACGGGCACATCCTTGGCATCCATAAAGGTCACCGCCTGGGCCCCACGCCCCAGCAGCATGTTGCTCACCTTGTCTGCGGTCTTGGCAGTGGCGTTGATTCGAATTTGTATCCAGGGCATGGCGTCGGCTCTTCATAAATGTGAAACCGCGGGATTCTATCATCATGGGCCCGTGCTGTCGTGGTTTGACCATGGCCTCATGGGGAAGGGAGGTAACTCTGCCAAGTTGGCACGGTTAATGTATTCCTTCATGGGTGACGGGAAGCAACTTGTTCCCGCTGAATGCTTTGCTCTATGAAGTTCCGTCATCTTTTTTCAGCCACCTTCGGGTGGCTTTTTTTATGCCGGTGCGCTGAAAAGCGGTTAATTGGGAGGGAAAAGCAGAGATTGGCACGCTATCTGCAAAGTTACAGATGTCCTGCATAAGGATATGTGTGTGATTGTTACCCCAACGTTCAGGTTTTTAGGGCCATCCCGACGGGATGGCCTCTTTTTTATGGTTTTTTCGGGGGAGATGCCCCGTCAGGGACAAAGGTTACCTGCGGGGCTGTGCACTCTTGGGGCTTGTCACTGGTGATTTCACCCCATGATGGTGCATTTATTTACCTACAAGGGAATAGTCAGGACGACGATACCCGCTCTGGCGGCGCCTCAGCGATGGAAACCGCTCATGTCGATCACCAGCTTGCCCACCATGCGACCCGCTTCCAGCTCGGCATGAGCCCGGGCCAGGGTGAGGGGTGTCAGTTCGGGCACCACCTTGCTGAGGGTGGTCTTGAGCACCCCTTCATCGATCAGGGCCGCGACCCGGCCGAGCAGGTTGTGCTGCTCTATCATGTCCGGGGTCTGGAACAGGGAGCGGGTAAACATGAACTCCTGGCTGAAGGTGACGCTCTTGGGTTTGAGCAGACCCAGATCCCAGGGGTCACTGGACTCGGCGATGGTGCAGATGTGACCAAACGGACGGATGAGGCTGGCCATGGTGTTCCAGTGCTGCTCGGTGGCGTTGGTGCAGAAGATGGCATCCACCTCGCTGATGCCGAGTGCCTTGAGCTCCGCCTGCAGATGGTGATGGCTCACCACCTGGTGGGCCCCCATGTCCAGGCACCACTCCCGGGTTTCGGGGCGCGATGCGGTGGCGATCACCTCCATGCCGGTGAGCTGGCGGGCGAGCTGGATGGCGATGGAACCGACTCCGCCGGCGCCGCCGATGATGAGCAGTCGTCCGCGGCTCTCGCGGCTGAGGCTCATGCGCTCGAACAGGGTCTCCCAGGCGGTGATGGCGGTGAGCGGCAGGGCGGCGGCTTCCAGATCGGTCAGGGTGACTGGGGCGATGGCGGCAATGCGCTCGTCCACCAGTTGCAGGGAGCTGTTGCTGCCCGGGCGGCTGATGTCGCCGGCATACCAGACCCTGTCACCGGCCTTGAACAGGGTGACGTCGCTACCGACGGCGATCACCTCGCCCACGGCGTCCCAGCCCAGCACGCGGGGGCTGCTTTCGACCTTG
Source organism: Aeromonas sp. ZOR0002 (assembly GCF_963866995.1). Taxonomy (NCBI): domain Bacteria; kingdom Pseudomonadati; phylum Pseudomonadota; class Gammaproteobacteria; order Aeromonadales; family Aeromonadaceae; genus Aeromonas; species Aeromonas sp. ZOR0002. The sequence goes on from NZ_CAWMFQ010000335.1 coordinate 9,710, forward strand.
TCCTTGGGGGCACGTACCTTGGTGTCGACCGGATTGATGGAGGTGGCGTTGACCCGTACCAGCAGATCCCGCGGGCCCGGTGTCGGATCGGGCAGATCGCTCTCGATGAAGCAGTGGGGGTGGTTGCTTGGCAGATAGTGAGTCAGGGCGATGGCTTTCATGGCTTTTCCTTTCAAATAGCAGTGTTCGGGATTGCCACTCACTCTAGTCTGGATGATTATCAAGATTAAGATGGGTAATTGGTAAAGACTGTTTGAATATATGAACAATATCGAACTGGAGTTGATGGGGCTGTTCGCCACCGTGGTGGAGCAGGGGAGCTTCACCGGGGCGGCCGAGGTGCTCGGCATGCCCAAGTCCTCGGTGAGCCAGAAGATCTCGCGCCTCGAATCCCGGCTCGGGGTGAGGTTGCTGCAACGCACCACCCGCAGGCTCAGCCTGACGCCCCAGGGGGAGGTCTATGTGGCCCATTGTCAGGAGCTGCTGGCACTGGCGCGCAGCGCCAATCTGGCGATGGCGCGGTTGCGCGCGGCTCCTGGAGGGCGGGTGCGGATCACTGCTCCCGAAGCCACGGGAACCTTGCTGCTTGGCCGGATACTGGCCGAATTTCGCGCCCTCTACCCCGAGGTGGTGCTGGAGCTGACCCTTTGCGATGAACAGCTTGATCTGGTGGGGGAAGGTTACGATCTGGCGCTGCGGGCGGCGCCGCTGAAAGATTCCAGCCTCATCTGCCGGCGCATCGGCCAGGTGGCGCGCCATCTGGTGGCATCTCCCGGTTACCTGGCGGCCAACGGGACGCCGCTCCAGCTCTCAGAGCTGGCCGGACACGCCTGCCTGGTACATGGCTCCTTGCCGGTGTGGCCATTGCAGGAGGGGGGCTGGCGCCCTCGCGGGGCCTGCCAGAGCAACAGCCTGCTGGCGCTGCGGGAGCTGGCACTCCATGACGGGGGGATTGCCCTGCTGCCGGCCCATGTCTGCGGCGACGATCTGGCGGCGGGGCGACTGCTCAAGGTGCTGCCGGATCTCCTGGTTCCGGTGAACCCCTTCTATCTCATCTACCCGAGCCGGGAACACCTGGCCCCCGCCCTTCGCAGCCTGATGGACTTCGTGGCCGAACGTCTTCCCTTCGCCTGATCACTGGTGCTGGCCAAGGGGAGCCTGAGCCGGTTCGAGACCGAGCGGGACCGACTGGCGTTCCGCCAGCATGCGGATCTGCCCTTCGATGAGGCCGGCATGGGGGCCGAGCACCAGCACCAGCTGATGTTCGTTGAGCACGACCCAGGAGAGGCAGCCCAGTCTGGCCAGGCAGGATTGATCCACCAGGGCCATGTCGCGAACCCGCAGGCTGAGGCGGGTCAGGCAGACGCTCATGGCCTGCAGGTTGTCCATGCCCCCCAGCATCTTGAGGTACTGGATAGCCAGCATCTGGGGATCGGTGGGGGCCACGGTCGCGAGCCGGGAGAGATCCTCGGCCATGGGCTTGCCCGGCAGACTGAGGGGGGCGTGTTCCAGCAGCCGGGAGAAGAGCAGGGCATAGACGACGAAGAAGAGGATGCCCAGGGGGATGAGCCAGAAGCTGTGCAGACCGGCGTGGTAGCTCAGCACCAGATCCAGCAATCCGGCAGAAAAGTAGCTGCCCACCTGGATGTCGAGCCCGCTGCAGATGGCCAGCGACAGCCCGGTCAGCAGGGCATGGGCCAGAAACAGCCAGGGAGCGGTGAAGGCAAACAGGAACTCGATGGGCTCCGTGATGCCCACCAGTGCCGAGGTGAGCGCCAGGGTGAGCAGCAGCCCTCCCTGGGGCAGTTGCTGCATCCGCTGGCGATGGATCCAGATGGCAAAACAGGCACCGGGCAGGCCGAACATGATGACCGGATAGAGCCCGGCCACATAGCCTTCATGCAGTGGCTGGGCGGTCGAGAGGGCTTGCAGGTTGCTCTCCCCGAGCCCGATGAGGCTGCCCAGCACCTGGTGCAGACCGAGGGGGATCAGCAGCCGGTTCAGCACGCCGTAGCAGAAGGCGCCAAATGGCGTGGTGAGCAGATCGGAGGCGAGCAGGGTGAGCCCCTGTTCCAGCAGCGGCCAGAGGATGGAGAGGGGGATCACCAGCAGCAGGCAGGCCAGCGCCGAGAGCAACATGCCCGGCAGATCTTCCTGCAGGGGGCGCAACCAGCCCGGCAGCCGCAGAGCGCGGGCCCGGGAGCAGACCATGGCGGTGACGAGCCCGGCCAGCAGGCCGCAGATCATGTCCGCATGCAGCCCGGGCACCAGGGTGCCCAGCGCCGAGCTCAGCAGCAGGAAGTTGACCGCACCGGCGAGCGCCTGGGCTCCTTGCCCCTGGCGACTCAACCCGAAGGCAATAGCCACCGCATAGATGAGCGGCATCTGGCTGAAGAGGGCGCGACCGGCGAGGGAGAGCACGGCGAGATCCAGCACGTCCGGTTGGCCGAGCCGGTGGAGCAGGGCGGCCAGGGGCAGGATGGAGACGGGCAGCAACAGGGCATAGCCGAGGCGCTGCAAGGACTGGGTCAGGATCTTTCTGGCGTTCTGGACTGGCATGGGGGTACGGTATTTGTGACGTGGCGCACATTTTACCCGTGAGCCCCCATTTGGGAATAGGCGAGCCTTCCTTTATTGATCCTTTTCTTAATTTTGATCAAACAATCGACGGACACGCTGATCCGGGGCAGGAGTGAGCAGGCTGACCAGGACAAAAGCCGCCAGGCCAAGGGTCAGGCTCGGGACGATGGCGTGCAGGCCGGCCACCTTGATCCCCCACTGGCTCAAGGTACCGTAACAGAGGATGCCGCAGACCATGCTGGCCAGGGCTCCCGGGCCGTTGGCCCTGGACCAGTAGAGGCCGAGCACCAGGGGCCAGAGGAAGACCGCCTGCAGGCCGCCGAAGGCGAGCAGGTTGAGCCAGATGATCATCTCGGGGGGCTGGAGCGCCGCCAGCAGCACCAGGGTACCCAGGATCAGAGTGCAGAGCAGGGAGAGGCGCGGCACCCGGACCTCCAGCTTCTCCTGCCTGGGGTTGAGGTAATTGAGGTAGAGATCTTTCACCAGGGTGGCGGAGGCCTGGATCAGCTGGGAGTCGATGGTGGACATGATGGCCGCCATGGGGGCGGCCAGGAAGACCCCGGCCAGCCAGGGGGGGAGCACCTCCATCATCAGGGAGGGCATGATCTTGTCCGGGCTGTCCATGCCGGGCAGGATGGCGCGGCCCAGTGCCCCGGCCAGGTGCATGCCGAACATCAGCAGGGCGCAGACGATGGTGCCGATGAGGATGCCCCGGTGCAGCGCTTTGCTGTCCCGGTAGCCAAAGCAGCGCAGCGCCGAGTGGGGCAAGCCCACCACCCCGATGCAGACCAGCACCCAGAAGCTCAGCATGAAGGGCTGGGTCAGCATGTCGCCGGCCCCCTGGGGGCTCACCAGCTTGGGATCTATCTCCTTGAGCTGGTGGACAAGATTCGGCAACCCGTCACCGGCGATGAGGATGCCCGCCAGCAGGGCACCAGTGCCGATGAGCATGACGATGCCCTGCAGGGCATCCGTCATCACCACGGCGCGAAAGCCGCCGATCACCGTGTAGAGCAGCACGCAACTGGCAAACAGAAAGAGTCCCTGCTGATAGCTGAGGCCGGTCGCCGTTTCCAGCAGGCGGGCGCCGCCGATGAACTGCACCACCATGGTGGCGATGAAGGCAAGGATGATGGTGACCGAGCCCAGCACGACCACCGCCCTGCTCTGGTAGCGGGCCCACAGCATGTCGTTGATGGTCACCGCGTTGACCCGGCGGGCGATGATGGCGAACTTCTTGCCAAGCACCCCCAGGGTGAGCCAGACAGTGGGCAGCTGGATCATCGCCAGCAACACCCAGCCGAGGCCGACCTTGTAGGCGGCTCCCGGCCCGCCGATGAAGGACGATGCAGAGGTATAAGTGGCCACCAGGGTCATGGCGAGCACCAGCCCCCCCATGCTGCGGTTGCCGATGAAGTACTCCTGCATGAAGTTGCCGCCGGTCCGGTGGCGACTGGCCCAGAAACCGACCCCCAGTACCAGCACCAGGTAGATGCAGAGCGGCAGCATCAGCTCAAGATTCATGGGGTGGTACCTCGCTATCCAGGGGAATATCGACGAACAGGCGATCCACCATGAGGGCGCAGAGGCCGATGAACAGCAGCGGCATCAGGATGCAACTGAGCAGGAACCAGAGGGGCAGGTCCCACAGCTCGAGATCCTCGGGGATGAAATACGCCGAGCCATACCAGGCGACAAAGTAGAGCAGGGTCAGCAGCAGGCAGAAGGCTGCTTCCCGACGGGCGAGTGCGAAACGGTTCACTGTGGCCTCCGACGAGTGAGCGGGGCGCAAGAATAACAAAAAAGGGCCATGTCGCCATGGCCCTTTTTTACGTTGGCGATCCGGGTGGATCGCGCAATATCCCGATGAAAGGGGTCTTTGCAGACCCGACTTCTTGTGCAGGTGGTGGCTGCTCGTGCTGCCACCGTGCTCAATGGGTCGGGTCTCAAGCCATTACAGACCCAACTTCTTGTGCAGGTGGTGGCTGTTCTGTGCTGCCACCGTGCTCAATGGGTCGGGCCTCAAGCCATTACAGACCCAACTTCTTGTGCAGGTAGTGGATGTTGGTGCCACCGTGCTGGAAGTTTTCGTCCTTCATGATCTCTTTTTGCAGGGCGATGTTGGTCTTGATCCCTTCCACCACCAGCTCGTCGAGGGAGTGACGCATGCGGGCGATGGCCACGTCACGGTTCTCCCCGTAGCAGATCAGCTTGCCGATCATGGAGTCGTAGTAGGGGGGGACCTTGTAACCCGCATAGATGTGGGATTCCCAGCGCACGCCCAGGCCGCCCGGCGCGTGGAAGCGCTGGATGAGACCGGGAGAGGGCAGGAAGGTGGCCGGATCTTCGGCATTGATCCGGCACTCGATGGCGTGGCCACGGATGCGGATGTCCTGCTGGGTGATCGACAGGGGCTGACCGGCGGCAATGCGCAGCTGCTCCTTGATGAGGTCGACGCCGGTGACCATCTCGGTGACCGGATGCTCCACCTGGATACGGGTGTTCATCTCGATGAAATAGAACTCGCCGTTCTCGTACAGGAACTCGAAGGTACCCGCACCGCGGTAGCCGATCTCGAGACAGGCGCGCACGCAGCGCTCACCGATGAACTTGCGCATCTCGTCGGTGATGCCGGGGGCCGGCGCCTCTTCCACGACCTTCTGGTGACGGCGCTGCATGGAGCAGTCCCGCTCACCCAGATAGAGGGCGGTACCCTGACCGTCAGCCAGCACCTGGATCTCGATGTGGCGCGGATTCTCCAGGTACTTCTCCATGTAGACCATGTCGTTCTTGAAGAACTGGCCCGCTTCGGATTTGGTCAGCGCGATGGCGGAGGCCAGTTCGGCCTCGTTGCGCACCACGCGCATGCCGCGACCACCACCGCCACCGGCGGCCTTGATGATCACTGGATACCCGATCCGCTTGGCGATGGCGGCGTTGCGCTTGGCATCGTTGTCCACCGGGCCGTCGGAGCCGGGTACGCAGGGCACGCCCGCCTTCTTCATCGCCTCGATGGCGGAGACCTTGTCACCCATCAGGCGAATGGTCTCGGCGCGCGGGCCGATGAAGATGAAGCCGGATTTCTCGACCACTTCGGCGAAGTCGGCATTCTCGGAGAGGAAGCCGTAGCCCGGGTGGATGGCGACGGCACCGGTCACCTCGGCGGCGGCGATGATGGCCGGCACATTGAGGTAGGACTCACCGCTGGCAGGCTTGCCGATGCAGATGGTTTCGTCCGCCAGGAGCACATGCTTGAGCTCCCGATCGGCAGTGGAGTGAACGGCCACTGTCTTGATCCCGAGCTCTTTGCAGGCGCGCAGGATCCGCAGGGCAATTTCACCGCGGTTGGCGATGACTACTTTGTCCAACATGGGTGGCATTTTCCCTTATTCGATGATGAACAGCGGCTCGTCAAACTCGACGGCCTGACCATTTTCAACCAGGATCGCTTTGATCACGCCGGCCTTGTCAGACTCGATTTGGTTCATCATTTTCATGGCTTCGACGATGCACAGGGTGTCGCCGACATTGACGTGCTGACCGACTTCCACGAACGGCTTGGCTTCCGGGCTGGAGGAGCGGTAGAAGGAGCCCACCATGGGGGAGCGCATCAGATGACCGCTCGGGGCGGTATCGGCAGCAGGTGCAGCGGCT
>NZ_CAWMFQ010000335.1:15996-37663 GCF_963866995.1 Aeromonas sp. ZOR0002
AACCGGTGCGGCAACCTGAGCCGCGGCCTGGGGCATGATCATCTGCGGGGCAACGCTAACCTGGCCGGAGAAATTACGGCTGATGCGAACGGACTCTTCCCCTTCGGAGATTTCCAGCTCGGCGATGCCGGACTCTTCAACCAGTTCAATCAGCTTCTTGATTTTGCGGATATCCATTAGCATTCTCTTTCTTCTTTATCTGATCAGTGATTATCAAGCCGCGCGCATCTGATGCACGGCCGCGGTTAAAGCGAATTGGTAACCATCGGCACCCAACCCGCAGATCACCCCCTTGGCGACATCAGACAGATAGGAGTGATGACGGAAGGGCTCCCTGGCATGAACGTTTGACAGGTGAACCTCGATAAAGGGGATGGCCACACCCAGCAGGGCATCGCGCAGGGCAACGCTGGTATGGGTGAAGGCGGCGGGATTGATGATGATGAAATCCACCCGGCCCATGGCCTGATGGATGCGGCCGATCAGCTCGTGCTCGGCATTGGATTGCAGATGTTCCAGGGTGACACCGAGTTCGCTGGCGCTGCGCGTCAGATCGGTGACGATCTCATCGAGCGTCTTGCTGCCGTAGATTCCCGGTTCCCGCTTGCCCAGCAGATTCAGATTGGGGCCGTTAAGCAGGAGGATTCGGTGATGTTGCGACATATTGAGTACATCCTCGATGATTATGCTGCTATCTATCAGCTATCTTTGGACTACCAAAAATCTAGCCAATTTTTGCACAAATCGGTGTGCCCTGACACACAGATTTCGCAATTATATTGATTTCGTGAAAATTAGCAGCATTTTACTGGTCTAATCTCTACATCTGGCTATTTATTGGCCTGGTTTGCCCGCAAGCCCTGCCTGCCACCGAACTCTGCCCTGTCCGGATCCCGAAGACAACAAAGCCGGCACGTGGCCGGCTCTGTTGACGTGGGGAAGAGACTCACGCCGCTTCCGACTTCTCGCGGATCAGCTTGTCCACGACCCCCGGATCCGCCAGGGTGGAGATATCCCCCAGGCTGTCGGTTTCGCCGGTGGCGATCTTGCGCAAGATACGGCGCATGATCTTGCCGGATCGGGTCTTGGGCAGCCCTTCGGCCCAGTGGATCACGTCCGGGGTCGCGATGGCGCCAATCTCCTTGCGCACCCACTCCTTCACTTCCTTGTGCAACTCGCGGCTCGGCTCTTCCCCGGCGATCAGGGTGACATAGGCGTAGATGCCCTGTCCCTTGATCTCGTGGGGAACACCCACCACCGCCGCTTCGGCGATCTTCGGATGGGCCACCAGAGCGGACTCGATTTCGGCGGTGCCCATGCGGTGGCCGGAGACGTTGAGTACATCATCCACCCGGCCGGTGATCCAGTAGTAGCCGTCCTCGTCGCGACGGGCACCGTCGCCGGTGAAGTAGCGACCCGGGAAGGTGGAGAAGTAGGTCTGCTCGAAGCGCTCGTGATCGCCGAACACGGTACGCATCTGGCCGGGCCAGGAGTCGGTGATCACCAGGTTGCCCTCGGTGGCGCCTTCCAGCGGCTCACCCAGGTTGTCCACCAGAGCAGGCTGTACTCCGAAGAAGGGACGGGTGGCCGAGCCGGGCTTGAGGGCGGTGACGCCGGGCAGCGGAGTGATGAGGATGCCGCCGGTCTCGGTCTGCCACCAGGTGTCGACGATGGGGCAGCGCTCGTCGCCGATGGTGCGGTAGTACCACTCCCAGGCTTCCGGGTTGATGGGTTCACCCACCGACCCCATGATGCGCAGGCTGGTGCGGGAAGTGCCTTCGACAGCCTCCTTGCCCTTGGCCATCAGTGCGCGAATGGCGGTGGGGGCGGTATAGAGGATGGTGACCTGGTGTTTGTCCACCACCTGGCTCATGCGGTTGGTAGCCGGGTAGTTGGGCACCCCTTCGAACATGACGGTGGTGGCGCCGTTGGCCAGCGGCCCGTAGACCAGATAGGAGTGACCGGTGACCCAACCCACGTCGGCGGTACACCAGTAGATGTCCTCTTCGTGGTAATCGAACACGTACTTGAAGGTGAGGGCGGTATAGACCAGATAGCCGCCCGTGGTGTGCAGCACACCCTTGGGCTTGCCGGTGGAGCCGGAGGTGTAGAGCACGAACAGGGGATCTTCGGCGCCCATGGCTTCGGGCGGACAATCCGGGCTGGCGGCGTTGACCGCATCATGCCACCAGATGTCTCTGTGCTCGTGCCAGGCCACGTTGCCACCGGTGCGCTTGAGGACGATCACCTTGCTGACCTTGGTATCCGGGTGGGTAAGGGCCTCATCCACGTTCTTCTTGAGGGGGATGGGGCGACCGCCTCGCAACCCCTCATCGGCGGTGATGACGACGGAGGCGCCGGAGTCGATGATGCGGCCCGAGAGCGCCTCCGGCGAGAAGCCGCCGAAGACGATGCTGTGCACGGCCCCGATGCGGGTACAGGCCAGCATGGCGATGGCCGCCTCCGGCACCATGGGCATATAAAGGCAGACCATGTGGCCACGCTTGACCCCCTGGGCTTTGAGCACGTTGGCAAACTTGCACACTTCGGCGTGCAGTTCGCGATAGGTGATCTTGCGATCTTCAGCCGGGTTGTCCCCTTCCCAGATGATGGCGACCTTGTCGCCGCGCTCGCTCAGATGACGATCCAGGCAGTTGGCCGAGACGTTGAGCAGACCATCCTCATACCACTTGATGGAGACGTGGCCCGGATCGTAGGAGGTGTTCTTGACGCGGGTGTAGGGGGTCATCCAGTCAAGGATCTTGCCCTGCTCCCCCCAGAAGGCGTCCGGATCCTGCACCGACGCTTGATACATGGCTTCATAACCTTCCTTGTCCAGCAGGGCGCCGTTGCCGATGTGGGCCTTGACCGGGTAGACCTTGCTCTCGCTCATCTCTCACTCCTGTGAATACATTTTCTTAATGATTGAGTAACAACTTATACCTTTGGTTCCCGAGGGCAATTAGACTTTTGGATAGCGACGAAGATAGCGGCCCGGAAGGCCATGATGAGGAAGGAGAAGGGAGCCATGGGCTCCCTTCTTTGCTTGCGTGGTGGCGTGGCCAAGGCTCAATGGCGGAGGGGGAGCAGGGGAGGCAGGCTGGGTTCTGGCAGGGGATGGCTGAACAGGTAGCCCTGTCCCTCTTCGCAACGCAGGGATTGCAGGAACTGGCGCTGGGGCTGGGTTTCTATCCCTTCCGCCGTGACGGCCATGCCGAGGGAACTGGCCAGCTGGACTATGGTCCGGCACAGCTCGCGGCTGTGCTTGTCGTCGGGCAACGCCTGGACGAAGGCCCTGTCTATCTTGATGCGATCGATGGGCAGGCTCCTGAGCAGGCTCAGGGAGGAGAAACCGGTGCCGAAGTCGTCGATGGCGATCTGCACCCCCAGCGCCTTGAGACGGGTGAAGAGCCGCAGACTGTGATCCACGCTCTGGATGATGCTCTCGGTGACCTCGATCTCCAGCCGTTCGGCAGGAAAACCGGTCTCGGCCAGAATGGCTGTCACCCGCTCCACGTAGTCGTGGGAACGCATCTCCCTGACCGACACATTGACCGAGAGCCGGGGCACGGCGAGCCCTTCGGCCAGCCACTGCTGCCCTTGCCGGCAGGCGGTGCGCATCACCCATTCGCCCAGTGGTTCGATGAGACCGCACTCCTCTGCCACCGGAATGAAACGGTCCGGGGATATCATGCCAAGGCTGGGATGCTGCCAGCGGATCAGGGCCTCCAGGCCGCTGAGATGACCATCCGCCAGATCCGTCATGGGTTGGTAGAGCAGGCGAAACTCTTGCTGCTCAATGGCCTTGAGCAGTCCCTGCTCCAGCAGCATCCGCTCCCTGGTCTGTGTCGTCATGTCGGGGGAGTGGAACAGATAGCCGTTGCGGCCACGGCGCTTGGCTTCATGCATGGCGTTGTCCGCCGCGCTGATAAGGCTGTCCGGGGTCTGGCCATGCTCCGGATAGAGGGAGACGCCGATGCTGGCGGAGAGCCTCACCCGCTCCTGGGCGATGTCGGCGGGATCGTGCAGCCTGCGTTGCAACCCCTCGATGAGACCCAGCAGATCCTGGGTGTCTCTGATGGCGGGCAGCAACACCAGAAATTCGTCTGCCCCCAGCCGGATGGCGATGTCTCCGGGGCGCAGGCAGTGGCGAATGCGGTCTGCCGACAGCTTGAGCAGCAGATCGCCGGCACTGTGCCCCAGGTTGTCGTTGATGAGCTTGAAGCCGTCGAGATCGATGAACAGCAGCGCCAGGACGTGGTGGTTCACCCTGGCCGTCTCTATCTCCAGGGTGAGGCGCTCTTGCAGCAGATGGCGATTGCCGAGATCGGTGAGAGGATCGTAATAGGAGAGGTGCTGCAAGCGGGCTTCGGCCTGATAGAGACGCAGTGCATGAAGGTGGGTCATCTCCTGCAGGCCGAGGGACGCGGGTGCATCGAGGTGGGTGCTTGTCTGTACGGACTCCCTCATCATGAGGAAGATGCCGCTGAAGGTGCCCTCCTCATCCAGCACGGAGCTGACGCTCACTTGCCAGCGTGCGGGAGAGGCCGCGTGGGAGAGACCGACCGTCTCCACCTCAAATGCGCATCGGGGGGCCCCTTGTCGCAGTTGCTGAAACAGCGGGAGCAGCTGGGGAGTCTGGGCAGGGACAATGTCGAACAGCGTCTTGCCCGGGTGCTCTGCCCGCGCGAGGCCGGTCAGTTCGGCAAAGCGTCCGTTGACGTCGCGACACCTGAATTCGTGATCGAAGACCCCAATCCCGATGGGCGCCTGGGCGAACAGCTGTTGCAACTCGTAGGGAGAGAGCGGGCCTGACAAATGCCGTGTCGGAACCGATTCGGCAGCACTTTTTCCATGGGGGCTCCTGAATTGATTGCTTTGTCATTTGGACGACTGTGTCAGTATGGCAGGAAGTGTCAGGAGAGAAAGAAAGTGTGAGAAGGGTGTGAAATCAACGGGATGTCAGCCTTTCTGGCGGCCAAACGCCTGGATCCCGCGAACAAATACCAGCCAGCCCACCAGATGAAACGGCAACGCCATGGCGTAGAGCACCAGCCAGTGGCTCTCGGTGCCGCTGCTGTTGATGAAATCTGCCCAGGCGGCGAGCAGGGCCAGCATGCCCGCTATCTGGAAACGGCGACGCAGCACCACTTCCACCCCGAGATTGGCGAGGTAGAGGGTCAGCAGGATGCCGGCAAAGCCGGTGAGCTGGGCGGTGCCGTAGAGCGCGCGGTCCGGGTTGAACAGCAGCGTCACGAGGGGAGTGAGACCCTGATCCAGCGGGATCAGGGCCAGCAGCCAGCATGCGATAAGAAGCAGGGCTGTCTTCATGCCGGGCTCAGTCGGCGGACGGTGCCGGTTTGACCAGGGAGAGGTAGTTGGCGTCCATCTTGAGGAAGACTCCCAGCAGGCGGGCACTGGCACCGTAGAAGCCAAACGTGTCGGCGGCCCGGCAGGCCTGCTCGAAGCGCTCGAACCAGCCCAGCAGGTGACCGTGCAGCAGGGACTCCTGCTCGCCAAGCCACGCCTCGCGCTGGTCGGCGGTGGTCGACTCGGCGGCGCGGATGATGAGGCTGCCCATCAGATCCAGCTCGATGGCCAGATGATCGGCAGGCTCATTGTACTTGTTGCTGACGTTGATGCCGAGGCGATCGAGGCGAGCCTGCATCTCGGTCATGGGGGCCTGCATCAGCTGCTTGCCTTCGCCCCGGTAGAGGGATTCGTAGGGCAGGGCACCCTGCCCGGGAGCGCTCAGGAACAGGCCGGCGAAGTCGGCGGCCAGGGCCGTCTGGCGCTCGGGGCGCACCAGCAGGCGGGCGATGGCGTCGTTGAGCTCGGCCACGGCTTCGCGCATGGGGTCGAGAGTAGAGAGGCTCTTCAAGAAGCTGCGCACGTCATAGGTGTCGTATTCAGCGATCTGTGCATCACTGAGTTCGGCAGCAAACAGGGTGGAAAACCACCAGTAAAGCTCGGCCCGGCGTTCGCTGGTCGCCATGAATTCCTGCATTTTTCCTCCGTGGATGACAATCGGGAGCCTTGATGGCCCCCGATTCTAACGACTTTAAAAATAAAGGAAACTCATGGGGCCTTTTGGCTGGATAGCGCCAGGAGAGGGGGGCGCTATTGCGGGATCGCCGTGGGCGACGAGAAGGCCAACCTACTCCTCGACGCGATAGAGCACCTGCTTGCAACGGGGGCAGATGTGCTGTCGGCGGTAATCCACCTGGTGCACCAGGCCGACCTCCCGCTGCTGATGGTGACCGCAATGGATGCAGAAGATGAGATCCCCGTCGGCGGCGCCGGGATGGGCCGCCAGGTACTGCTCCCGGGTGGGAAGTGTCTCCCAGTTGGCGGTGCAGGCACCCTTGCGGCTGGCGGTGTAGTAGACCCAGTAGAAGAGAGCGAAGACCGCGACAATCACGAACAGCATCAGATGATCCATCATGGCGTTTCCCCTTGTGTTCCGGGATGGCAGGGAGCGACACCCGCTCGTGCAGATGTCCCATGGCCTAAAGATGTTATCTGTTAGTAAATGCTATATCCATGATCTGGCTCTGGTTTCTATCGCCTTGCCCGGGAAGTGGGGACGATGGCTGGAGCCGGATTGCGGGTGTGGGGAGGCCGGGGGGATGAGCGAAGCCAGGGGGCGGGATTCGAAATTTGCGACGTATTTTACATTTTATAAACAATTTTTTGGGTGGTTGGACTGTCTCTTTGATCCAGCTCACGTTACAATGCGCGGGCCCACTTCACCTATCGCGCAAACGATTTTCAGGAGATAAACGGATGTTGAAACGTGACATGACCATCGCCGGCTATGATCCAGAGCTGTGGCAGGCCATCACAGACGAGACCCGTCGTCAGGAAGAGCACATCGAGCTGATTGCGTCCGAGAACTACACCAGCCCCCGCGTCATGGAAGCCCAGGGCTCCCAGTTGACCAACAAGTACGCCGAAGGCTACCCGGCCAAGCGTTACTACGGCGGTTGCGAGTATGTGGATGTGGTTGAAACCCTGGCCATCGAGCGCGCCAAAGAGCTGTTCGGTGCCACCTACGCCAACGTGCAGCCACACTCCGGCTCCCAGGCCAACAGCGCCGTCTACATGGCCCTGCTGCAACCGGGCGACACCGTGCTCGGCATGAACCTGGCCCACGGCGGTCACCTGACCCACGGCTCCCCCGTTAACTTCTCCGGCAAGCTGTACAACATCATCCCCTACGGCATCGACGAGTCCGGCAAGATCGACTACGACGAGATGGAGCGCCTGGCCGTTGAGCACAAGCCGAAGATGATGATCGGCGGCTTCTCCGCCTACTCCGGCATCGTCGACTGGGCCCGCATGCGCGAGATCGCCGACAAGATCGGTGCTTACCTGTTCGTGGACATGGCCCACGTAGCCGGTCTGATTGCCGCCGGCGTCTACCCGAACCCGGTGCCCCACGCTCACGTGGTCACCTCCACCACTCACAAGACCCTGGCCGGTCCGCGCGGTGGTCTGATCCTCTCCGCCGCCGACGACGAAGATCTGTACAAGAAGCTGAACTCCGCCGTCTTCCCGGGTGGTCAGGGCGGCCCGCTGATGCACGTCATCGCCGGCAAGGCCGTGGCCTTCAAGGAAGCGCTGGAGCCCGAGTTCAAGACCTACCAGGCCCAGGTTGTGAAGAACGCCAAGGCCATGGCGGCGACCTTTATCGAGCGCGGCTACAAGATCGTCTCCGGCGGTACCGACAACCATCTGATGCTGGTTGACCTGATCGGTCGCGAGCTGACCGGCAAAGATGCCGACGCAGCCCTCGGCAAGGCCAACATCACCGTCAACAAGAACTCCGTACCGAACGACCCGCGTTCCCCGTTCGTGACCTCCGGCGTGCGTATCGGCACCCCGGCCATCACCCGCCGCGGCTTCAAGGAAGCCGAGTCCATCCAGTTGGCCAACTGGATCTGCGACGTGCTGGACAGCCACGACAACGAAGAAGTGCTGGCGACCGTGCGCGAGAAGGTGCTGGACATCTGCCGCCGCTTCCCGGTCTACGCATAATCAGCCTGACCTTCAGGTTGAAGACCAATGCCACCCTCGGGTGGCATTGTTTTTTGCAGCGTCTGGCAAGATGAGACAGAGGTGATCATGTGCGATGACATGGAAGAGGACGTGCTGGAGGCGTCACTGCGGCAGACGGTTCGCGCCCAGTACCACTTTCGCGCCAGCGAACAGGGGCTGCTGGCCTGGGATGTGCGCCGCTTGATCCGGCTGAGCCGCAACCTGCCGGTGCAGGCAGTGGCACTCGGCGAGATTGCCGAGCTTGACCGCGACCACTGGTACGGCCATGGCGACGCCACGCCCACGGTGCGCAGCGTGGTGGCGCATTGCCAGCTCATGATGGCGGCGGATCTCGCCTATCCCATCCTGCTGGACAGCGCCGGCCGGGTGATGGATGGCATGCACCGGGTGGGCAAGGCGCTGATGCTGGGCCACAGCCATGTGGCTGCTCGCCGGTTCGCGGCGGATCCTGCCCCCGATTACCAGGATTGCGACCCCGAGGCGTTGCCCTATGACGACTGAGTCCTGCCCGAAGGTCTGGCTGGTTGTCCCTTGTTTTCATGGGCTTTTACCGGCTCTGGATGGCCGTGTTACACTGGCCGGCCTAGCGCCAGCCCTCGGGGCCCGCGCCCATTTTCATCCACGCCGGAGGTCAGATGCATTGCCCTTTCTGTAGTGCCGTTGATACCAAGGTGATCGATTCCCGTCTGGTGGCCGAGGGCCATCAGGTGCGCCGCCGTCGCGAATGCCTGCTCTGTCACGAGCGTTTTACCACCTTCGAAATGGCCGAACTGGTCATGCCCCGCGTCATCAAGTCCAACGGCTCCCGCGAGCCCTTCAACGAAGACAAACTGCGGGCCGGCATTCTGCGGGCGCTGGAGAAGCGGCCGGTGAGCATGGAGGCCATCGAGAAGGCGGTCAACCACATCAAGTCCCGCCTGCGGGCCACCGGTGAGCGTGAAGTCGCCTCCCAGCTGGTGGGCAATCTGGTGATGGATGAGCTCAAGAGCCTGGACAAGGTGGCCTACATCCGCTTTGCCTCCGTCTACCGCAGCTTTGAAGACATTCGCGAATTCGGGGAAGAGATCGCCAAGCTGGAGAAGTAACGCCGGCCTGTCGCTCCCTATGTGAATAAGAGAGGGGCTGCCGTTGCGGCAGCGCCAGTTGTTACACCAGTGAGACATCCAGATAGCGCATCGTTGCACTGGTGAAAAAGTATGAGGGCGTGCGGCCGCATCCTGCGATGTGTGTGCCCGTCGCCATGGCGTCAGATGCCATGGCCGATCTGCCCGAGAAGGCGTGCGGCAAGCGCGTACACCCTATTTTCTTGTCCCATCGGATGGCCGTGCCACGGGGGACAGGTTGCTGGACACAGGAGCCCGGATGTTTAGTCAAGACGATTACCAATGGATGAGCCGGGCCCTCGAACTGGCCCGGCGCGGCCGTTACACCACGGCCCCCAACCCCTGCGTCGGCGCCGTGCTGGTGAAGGCCGGCGTGGTGGTAGGGGAGGGCTGGCACAAGCGGGCCGGTGAGCCCCATGCCGAGGTCTATGCCCTGCACGCGGCAGGGGAAGAGGCCCGCGGTGCCACCGCCTATGTGACCCTGGAGCCCTGCTCCCATCATGGTCGCACGCCCCCCTGCGCCGAAGCGCTCATCAAGGCCGGGGTGACCCGGGTGGTCGCCGCCATGGTGGATCCCAATCCCCAGGTGGGCGGGCGTGGCCTGCGGATGCTCTCCGAGGCGGGGATCAAGACCGATTTCGGCCTGCTGGCCGCAGAAGCCGAGGCCCTCAATCCTGGTTTCTTCAAGCGGATGCGCACCGCGTTCCCGCTGGTGACGGTCAAGCTGGGGGCTAGCCTGGATGGTCGCACCGCCATGGCGAGTGGCGAGAGCCAGTGGATCACCTCTCCGGAGGCGCGCCGGGACGTGCAGCGGCTGCGAGCCCGTCACGATGCGGTGCTCTCCAGCGCCGAAACCGTGCTGGCGGATGGCGCCTCCCTCACCGTGCGCTGGGACGAGCTGCCCCCCTCGGTCAAGGCGGTCTATCCCAAAGAGACCCTGCGCCAGCCGCTGCGGGTCATCGTGGATTCGCAAAACCGGCTCACCCCGGATCTGCCCCTGTTCCAGAGCGAGAGCCCGGTACTGCTGGCCCGCCACAAGGCATCCGGTGAGTGGCCCGCCTGGGTGCAGCAGCTGGAGGTGCCGCTGCTGGATGGCAAGCTGGATCTGGTCAGCCTCTTCATGCTGCTGGCCAAACAGAACGTCAACTTGGTACTGGTGGAGGCGGGACCACGGCTGTGCGGCGCCCTGCTGGAGAAGGGGCTGGTGGACGAGCTGGTGCTCTATCAGGCGCCCAAACTGATGGGGGATGAGGGGCGCGGCCTGTTCCATCTGCCGGGGCTGACCCGGCTGTTCCAGGCCCCCAAACTCAACCTCAAGGATGTGCGCATGCTTGGCCAGGATATTCGCATCACTGCGAAAATAGCCTGATTTTTCAATGTTCACGGGGGCATCCGTCGCCCCCGTCATCAGCAAGGTGATCTGCATGTTTACCGGAATTATCGAAGCGGTGGGAACCCTGGCCGAGCTGCGTCGCCAGGGGGAGGACATGGCCCTCACCGTGCACGCGCCGACCCTGGACTTCAGTGACGTCAAGCTGGGCGACTCCATCGCCACCAACGGCGTCTGCCTCACCGTGGTGGCGCTCGGGGATCACAGCTATACCGCCGACGTCTCCCTGGAGACCCTCTCCCGCACCGGTTTTTCTGCCGCCAAGGTAGGGGATCCGGTCAACCTCGAGAAGGCGCTGATGCCCACCTCCCGCCTCGGCGGCCACCTGGTCTCCGGCCACGTGGACGGTATCGGCGAGGTGAAGAGCAAATCGTCCAGCGGCCGCGCCATCGAATACTGGATCAAGGCGCCGGGGGAGCTCTCCCGCTACATCGCCGAGAAGGGGTCGATTGCGGTGGATGGCATCAGCCTCACCGTCAATGCGGTTCAGGGGGATCTCTTCCGGCTGACCATCGTGCCTCACACCGCCCAGGAGACCACCATCGCCCGCTGGAAACCCGGCTACCGGGTCAACCTCGAGGTGGACCAGATAGCCCGCTATCTGGAGCGGCTGATGACGGGCAAGCGCGAGCAGAGCAGTGCCTCTACCCTGACCCTGGAGAAGCTGGCCCAGTCCGGATTCTTGTGAGCCGTTTTGACGGGAAAACGCGGTTCTGTGATCCCGCGCGGATTGAAACGGGGCCGCGTGCCCCCATCTAGAGCACAATACGCAGTATCAAGTCGAGCCGACTGGCTCAATCCCCAAGCATGTTGATGGAGTAGCCCATGGCGCTGAGCACGACCCAGGAAATCATTGCCGATATCAAGGCTGGCAAGATGGTGATCCTGATGGATGACGAAGACAGGGAGAACGAAGGGGACCTGATCATGGCCGCCTCCTGTGTCCGCCCGGAAGACATCAACTTCATGGCGCGCTACGGTCGGGGGCTCATCTGCCTGACCCTGACCCGGGATCGCTGCAAGCAGCTGGCGCTGCCGCTGATGGTCGATCGCAACAATGCCCAGTTCTCCACCGCCTTCACCGTCTCCATCGAGGCGGCGGAAGGGGTGACCACCGGCATCTCCGCCGCCGACCGCGCCGTCACCGTGCAGGCCGCGGTGGCGCCCCATGCCAAGGCCGCCGATCTGGTGCAGCCCGGCCACATCTTCCCGCTGATGGCGCAGGATGGCGGTGTGCTGACCCGCGCCGGCCACACCGAAGCGGGCTGCGATCTGGCCCGGCTGGCCGGCTTCGAGCCAGCCTCCGTCATCGTCGAGATCCTCAACGAAGACGGCACCATGGCCCGGCGCCCGGATCTCGAGATCTTCGCCGAGCAGCACGGCATCAAGCTCGGCACCATTGCCGACCTTATCGAATACCGCAACCAGCACGAGACCACGGTAGAGAAGGTGGCCGAGTGCAAGTTGCCCACCGAATACGGCGAGTTCGACCTCGTCACCTTCCGCGACACCATCGACAACCAGGTCCACTTCGCCCTGAAGAAAGGGGACGTGAAGGCCGACCAGCCGACCCTGGTACGGGTGCACCTGCACGACGTGCTGAGCGATCTGCTGCTCACCGACCGCCACAGCGCCCGCAGCTGGCCGCTGCCCAAATCCATGGCCCGCATCGCCGACGAGGGCGGGGTGCTGGTGATCCTGGGGGCGGAAGCCCATGGCGCCGAGCTGCTGGCCAGGGTCAAGGGTTTTGAAGCCGCCGACAAGGGGCTGGCACCGGAAGGGGCCAAGTGGCAGGGCACCTCGCGCCGGGTCGGGGTCGGTTCCCAGATCCTCAAGGCGCTGGGGGTCGGCAAGATGCGCCTGTTGAGCTCTCCCAAGAAGTACCATGCCCTCGGTGGCTTTGGTCTGGAAGTGGTGGAGTACGTCGGCGAGTAAGCGCTGAGTATGGTTGAATTCATCACCATGGCCGCCCGTTGCGGCCATGGTTTTTTGTCGCGGCTCTGTTGTGCTAGAATGCGTGCACTTTTGAGCCCGGCCCCTAATTGATTGCACAGAGACAGGATTTCCAATGAAGATTATCGAAGGAAATATCGCCGCTCCCGAGGCGCGTGTTGCTATTGTCGTTGCCCGTTTCAACAGCTTCATCAATGACAGCCTGGTGAACGGCGCGCTGGACGTGCTGAAGCGTCAAGGTCAGGTCCAGGAGAGCAATCTGACCCTGGTGCGCGTACCGGGGGCCGTCGAAATTCCCCTGGCGGCCAAGAAGCTGGCCAAGAGCGGTCAATACGACGCCATCGTCGCACTCGGCACCGTCATCCGCGGCGGTACCTACCACTTCGAACTGGTAGCGAGCGAGAACGGCAAGGGTCTGGCCCAGGTAATGATGGAATACGACATTCCCGTTGCCTTCGGCGTGCTGACCACCGAAAACATTGAACAAGCCATCGAACGCGCCGGTACCAAGGCGGGTAACAAGGGTGCAGAGGCTGCACTGAGCGCGCTCGAAATGATCAACGTCCTGAAACAACTGGACGTGTAACGAGGAGAAATGCATTGAAACCGTCCGAGCGCCGTAAGGCCCGCCATTGCGCCACCCAGGCCATCTACCAGTGGCAGATGACCCAGGCCAACGTGGGCGACATCGAAGAGCAGTTCAAGATCGATCAGGACACCAAGGGTGTGGACCTGAACTATTTCCGCGATCTGCTGTTCGGGGTTGCGGTCCACTGCAACGAGCTGGACAAGGTGTTCGCGCCTTTCCTCTCCCGTCCGCTGGAAGAAGTGGACATGGTGGACAAGGCGATCCTGCGTCTGGCGACCTACGAGCTGACCCGTCGTGAAGATGTGCCGCCGCGCGTGGTGATCAACGAAGCGATCGAGCTGGCCAAAGCCTTCGCCGCCGATGACAGCCACAAGTTTGTCAACGGCGTCCTGGACAAGGTGATCAAGACGCTGCCCAAGCGCTGATCCTGCTGTCCGTCAGCAATTAAGAGAGGAGCCAGCTTATTGCTGGCTTTTTACTGTATGGGTGAATTTGAGCTGATTGAGAAGTACTTCAAGGTCCCCCACGCCCGCAAGGACGTGGTGATGGGCCCTGGAGATGACTGTGCCCTGCTGACCCTGCCCCCCGACGCCCAGTTGGCGGTGAGCACGGACACCCTGGTGAGCGGCGTGCACTTCTTCCCCGACATGGATCCGGTGGATCTCGGCTACAAGGCGCTGGCGGTCAATCTCTCCGATCTGGCCGCCATGGGGGCCGAGCCGCGCTGGGTCTCCCTGGCCCTGACCCTGCCCGCCATCAACGAGCGCTGGGTCGCCGGTTTCGCCGAAGGGTTCCTCGAGCTCGCCGAGTACTACAACGTGGCGCTGGTGGGGGGAGACATGACCCGCGGGCCCCTCTCCATCACCGTCTCGGTGAAAGGATCGGTCCCGGCAGGTCGCGCCCTGATGCGCAGCGGCGCCAAGGCCGGTGACGGGGTCTACGTGACCGGTACCCTGGGAGATGCCGCCCTGGCGCTCTCCCACCTGCTGGGCAAGCGCACCCTCAACGAGAACCAGCTGGCGGCCGTGCTGCCGCGCCTCGACCATCCCCATCCCCGCATCCTGGCCGGTCAGGCCCTGCGCGGGCTGGCCAGCAGCGCCCTGGATCTCTCCGACGGCCTGGCCTCCGATCTCGGCCACATCCTCAAGGCGTCCGGCGTGCGGGCCCAGATCGATCTCAATCTGCTGCCCCTCTCCCCCGTGTTGCAGGATGCGGTGCCGGCCATGGATGCCTGGCAACTTGCTCTGGCCGGGGGCGACGACTACGAGCTCTGCTTCACCGTGCCCCAGGAGCATCACGGTGCCCTGGACACGGCGTTGGCCAATTGTGGCGTGAAGTTCACCCGCATCGGTCGCATCCTGGCCGGGGAGCCTGGCATCGACTACCTGCAGGACGAACAACCCGTCGAACTGCACCTCAAGGGCTGGGATCACTTCGCATGATGTCTTTCAAGATAAAGCCCGAGCTGACGCGGCTGAACCTTAAAAACCCGCTCCACTTCCTGGCGGTGGGCTTTGGCTCCGGCCTCTCCCCCAAGGCGCCGGGCACCATGGGGACCCTGGCAGCCATCCCGCTCTATCTCTTGGTGAGCGGGCTGCCGACCTCCTGGTTCATCGCCCTGCTGGTGGTGGGTTTCGTGGCGGGCATCCGCATCTGCCAGAGCGCCACCGACGCCATCGGGATGCCGGATCACGGGGCTATCGTCTGGGACGAGGTCATCGGATTCGGGGTCACCATGATTGCGGCCCCGGCTGGCTGGGAGTGGGTGCTGGCGGGCTTCGTGCTGTTTCGCCTGTTCGACGTGCTCAAGCCCTGGCCCATCTCCTGGTTCGATCGCCGCATTCACGGCGGGCTTGGCATCATGCTGGACGATCTCATCGCCGGCCTGTTCGCCCTGGCCTGCATGCAACTGCTTGCCCACTGGTGAGGGGAGGCGGCTCCCGAACGCCCTCTCGCTGTTTTTTCACTCCTCTCCTCTTGCAAAGAGGTCGGACACACCGCACACGCAGGCCCTGAGGGGCCTGCGTTTTTTTGTATGCAATCCCTCCCGGCTTGCCGTGCCGGCGGGCCTGTGGCCCAGGTTGATCCTTCTGCATTGTCCCTATTTAGCTCTGCCTATTTTTCCTTACTCCGGATATGCTGCCGTCAAAAAATCATTTCACATAAATATTCACTACTCATTCGAAGCTGGTCAGCATAATGCTGATAGTGAATAAGATGGTTTGTTGCTATTTTGTTGAAACATAATTGGTTGATGATCTCGCATTGCCAGCGTAATCTCTGGTAATGTGACTTTTATCGACATTTTAACCCCAGGGTGCCGGCATTCTCTGGGCAAAGTATTGCGAAATTGTATAACTGGATCATTTACACCCGCGGGCAAACCGACTAACTTACTCGCGGGTTATTCCAAAAAAATGCAAAAAACCCGCCCGGATCGCTGGTTTGGCTGCCTCATGGATTGAGCGTTAATTACACAACAACGGCTCTCGAGCAGTACCAAGGCACAACCAGCATCTGCGGCTGATTTACGGACGAATTATTTGGGACGGATGTCCCCCGCAGAGGTAACCATGTCCTTGCTTGAAGTCAAAAACTTGCGGATCGAGTACCCCTCCCGCTACGGGGTGCTTGCCGCGGTCAAGGATCTCTCTTTTTCTGTTGAAAAGGGCGAGATCGTCGGCGTCGTCGGTGAGTCCGGCGCTGGCAAATCCACCATCGGCAACGCCGTCATCGATCTGTTGAGCCCGCCCGGTCGCATCGCCCGTGGTGACATCTACCTCAACGGCGAGCTCATCTCCGGCAAGAGCCAGAACGAGATGCGGGCCATTCGCGGCTCGCGCATCGGTTTCATCTTCCAGGATCCCATGACCTCCCTCAACCCGCTGTTCACTGTGGAGCAGCAGCTGGTGGAGACCATCCTCGCCAACACCGACCTGTCTCGCGAGGCGGCCTTTGCCAAGGCCCTCGAGCTGATGGGGGCGGTGGGGATCCCGAACCCGGACGTGCGCATCAAGCAGTATCCTCACCAGTTCTCCGGTGGCATGCGCCAGCGGGTGGTGATCGCCATCGCCCTCTCCGGGGATCCCGAGCTCATCATCGCCGATGAGCCGACCACGGCGCTGGACGTCTCCATCCAGGATCAGATCCTCCAGCTCATCCGCAACCTGTGCAAAGAGCGCCAGGTAGGCTGCATGCTGGTGACCCATGACATGGGGGTGGTCTCCAACGTCACCGACAAGGTGGCGGTGATGTACCGCGGCGATCTGGTGGAGTTCGGCACCACGGAACAGGTGCTGGGCCGCCCCAATCACCCCTATACCCGCAGCCTCATCTCGGCGGTGCCCCGCTCGGATGTGAAGCTGGTGCGCTTCCCCCTGGTCTCCTATATCGAGGATGCCGGTGCGGCGGATACCAGCATCGATCTCAAAACCCACTGGCTCGGCCAGAGTCAGGACGAGCGCACCTATGAAGGCGCGCTGCTGCGGGTGGAGAACGTGGATCTGAAGTTCGTCACCAAGGATTCCATCTTCCCGAGCCGCCGCCAGTACGTGCGCGCCTGCAACAACATCAGCTTCGAGATCTTCGAGGGTGAGACCTTCGGTCTGGTGGGGGAGTCGGGCTCCGGTAAATCCACCATCGCCCGTGCCATCACCGGGCTCTATCCGCCCGACACCGGCAAGATTGTCTTCGAGGGGATCGATCTCACCGCCCTGAAAGGGGAGCACGAGCGTCGCCCCCTGCGCCGCCAGATGCAGATGGTGTTCCAGAACCCGTACTCTTCGATGAACCCGCGCATGAAGGTGCGTGACATCATCGCCGAGCCGATCCGCTTCCACCGCCTCGCCGAGAGCGAGCGGCAGATAGAGCAGATCGTCGGGGACCTGCTGGATCACGTGGGCCTGGGCCGCGGCGCCGGGGTCAAGTATCCCCACGAGTTCTCCGGTGGTCAGCGCCAGCGCATCTCCATTGCCCGCGCCCTGGCGACCCGCCCGCGCTTCCTCATCTGCGACGAGCCGACCTCGGCGCTGGATGTCTCGGTGCAGGCCCAGATCCTCAACCTGCTCAAAGACTTGCAACAGGAGCTTGGGCTCACCATGCTGTTCATCAGTCACGATCTGCCGGTCATCCGCCAGATGTGCGACCGCATCGGTGTGATGCAGCACGGTCATCTGGTGGAAGTGGCCGAGACCGAGAAACTGTTCACCAATGCCGAGCATGAGTACAGCCGCAAGCTGATCTCCCTCATGCCGGAATTCAAGGGAATGTCCCGCGAGGGGCTGGAAATCGCAAGCTAGGAAAGCACCGGTTCGCCGGTTTGTCTGTCAATAAAAAGCCAAAAGCATGGAGAAAGACATGAAGAAAGGATTATCCAAGATCGCCATGGCGCTGTTCGCCGCTGGTCTCGCGTTCAACGTTTCTGCTGCCGACATCAAGGTCGCCGTCGCGTCCGACGCCACCTCTCTGGACCCGCAGGAGCAGCTCTCCGGTCAGACCCTGGAGATGTCTCACCTGGTGTTCGACCCCCTGATGCGTTACACCCAGGATCTGCAGTTCGAGCCGCGTCTGGCCGAGAAGTATGAGCGCATCGACGACAAGACCGTCCGTTTCCACCTGCGCAAGGGTGTGAAGTTCCACTCCGGCAACGACTTCACCGCCGATGACGTGGTATGGACCGTCAACCGTCTGAAGGCCTCCCCGGACTTCAAGGCGATCTTCGACCCCATTGCCGAAGCCAAGAAGGTGGATGATTTCACCGTGGATCTCGTCACCGCCAAGCCGTTCCCGCTGGTACTGCAGACCGTCACCTATATCTTCCCGATGGACTCCAAGTTCTATAGCGGCAAGACCGAGGCGGGCAAGGACAAGGCCGAGATCGTGAAGAACGGTGACTCCTTCGCCTCTACCAATGTCTCCGGTACCGGTCCGTTCAGCGTCAAGTTCCGCGAGCAGGGCGTGAAGCTGGAATACGTGCGCAACGCCAACTACTGGGACAAGGCCTCCAAGGGCAACGTCGAAAACCTGACCGTGGTACCGATCAAGGAAGACGCCACCCGTGTTGCAGCCCTGCTGGGCGGCGACGTGGACATGATCTACCCGGTTGCCCCGAACGATCTGGAGCGCGTGAAGAACGGCAAGGATTCCCAGCTGGTCACCCTGTCCGGTACCCGTGCCATCATCATCGAGCTGAACCAGAACACCAACCCGGCGCTGAAAGACAAGCGCGTGCGTCAGGCGATCAACTACGCCATCAACCAGGTGGGCATCGTCGACAAGATCAACAAGGGCTTCGGTACCCCGGCCGGCCAGCTGAGCCCGAAAGGCTACGCAGGCTACAACGAGGCGCTCAAGCCCCAGTATGATCTGGCCAAGGCCAAGGAGCTGATGAAGGAAGCCGGTTACGAGAAGGGCTTCAAGATGAGCTTCATCTCCCCGGCTGCCCGCTACGTCAACGACGTCAAGATTGCCCAGGCCGTCTCCGCCATGCTGTCCAAGATCAACATCAAGGTGGATCTGAAGACCATGCCGGTGGCCCAGTACTGGCCGGAGTTTGACAAGTGCGCCGCTGACATGCAGCTGATCGGCTGGCACTCCGACACCGAAGACAGTGCGAACTTCTTCGAGTTCCTGACCTTCACCAAGGATGCCAAGACCGGCATGGGTCAGTACAACTGCGGCGGTTATGCCAACGCAGAAGCTGACAAGATGGTGATGGAAGCCAACACCGAGACCGATCCTGCCAAGCGTGCCGCCATCCTGCAGAAGGTGGAAGCCATGCTGATCGACGACGCTGCCTATGTGCCGCTGCACTGGGAAGACCTGGCCTACGGTGCCAAGAAGAACGTCGACATCAAGCCGGTGGTCAACGTGATGAACTTCCCTTATCTGGGTGACCTGGTGGTCAACAAGTAAGCGAAGCGTTTAAGGAAGGACCCGGCGGGGCACCCATGGTTGCCCCGCCATTAACAGAAGCCTGTGCCAAGACACAGGCCACGTAGAAGGACAAGCATGTTTACATTCCTGCTGAAACGGTTCTATCAGGCCGTGATAGTGATGTTCGTCATCAGCCTGGTCGCCTTCTCCATCCAGGACAACCTGGGGGATCCGCTGCGCGAGCTGGTGGGACAATCCGTCTCCGAGTCCGTGCGCCAGGAGCTGCGCGACAAGATGGGACTCAATGATCCCTTCCTCGTGAAATACAGCCGCTTCTTGAAGAACGCGGTACACGGGGATCTGGGCACTTCCTATTTCTTCAAGCGACCAGCCCTCGAGGTTATCCTCGACAAGCTGGTGGCTACCCTTGAGCTGGTGTTTGCCGCCGCGCTCATCATCGTCGTGGTCTCCATTCCGCTGGGGGTTTATTCGGCGATAAGACCGCGCAGCATCCTCACCAAGCTCATCATGGCGGTGAGCAGCATCGGCATCTCGATCCCGGTCTTCCTGACCGCCATCATGCTGATGTACCTCTTCTCCATCCAGCTGGGCTGGCTGCCGGCCTATGGCCGTGGCGAGACCTACAACCTGCTGGGCTGGGAGTCGGGCTTCTTTACCTGGGATGGTATCCTGCACCTGGTGCTGCCTGCGGTCTCCCTCTCCTCCATCATGCTGCCGCTGTTCATCCGGCTGGTGCGCTCGGAGATGCTGGAGCAGCTCTCCTCCGAGTACGTCAAGTTTGCCCGTGCCAAGGGGCTGGACAACAACAAGGTCTACTACCAGCACGCCCTGAAGAACACCATGCTGCCGGTCATCACGGTGGGCGGTGTGCAGATCGGGACCATGGTGGCCTACACCATCCTGACCGAGAGCGTGTTCCAGTGGCCGGGGACCGGCTTCCTCTTCCTTGAGGCGATCCACCGGGTCGATACGCCGCTGATCACCGCCTACGTCATCTTCGTCGGCCTCATTTTCGTGGTGACCAATACCCTGGTCGACCTGCTCTACGGGTTGATCAACCCGACCGTCAACCTGACCGCCAAGGGGTAACAGATGACTAATGCTGTAACTGCAAGCCCAAGCCGTTGGGCACGCTTCAAAAATTCCGACATCGTCTACTACTTCCTGCGGGACAAGGTAGCCATGTTCAGCTTTGCGGTGTTTGTGGTCTTCGTGCTGGCGGCTCTGCTGGCACCCTGGATCGCACCGCACAACGTCTATGACCAGACCAGCTTCGATCTGATGGATGCGGAGCTGCCCCCCTCCTGGCTGGAAGGGGGCGAGGCCCGCTTCTGGCTCGGGACCGACAACCAGGGACGCGACATCTGGAGCACCATTCTCTATGGCGCCCGCATCTCGCTGACCATTGGTCTGTTCGCGGTGGGGCTGCAGCTGGTGCTCGGTATCGTCATCGGTCTGATGGCCGGCTACTTTGGCGGTCGTATCGACAACCTGCTGATGCGCTTTGCCGACGTGCAGCTGTCGTTCTCCACCATGATGGTGGCCATCATCATCTCCGCCATCTTCCAGGCGACCTTTGGCTCCGAGTTCTACTCGAAGTTCGCCATCCTGATGCTGGTGGTGATCATCGGTATCGCCGAGTGGCCCCAGTATGCCCGGACGGTGCGCGCCTCCGTGCTGGCGGAGAAGAAGAAGGAGTATGTGGAAGCGGCTCAGGTGATGGGGTTCCGCGCCCCGCGCATCATGTTCCGCCACATTCTGCCGAACTGCCTGTCCCCCATCCTGGTCATCTCCACCGTGCAGGTGGCGAACGCCATCATGAGCGAGGCGGCCCTCTCCTTCCTGGGTCTGGGGATGCCGGTTGATCAACCGTCCCTGGGGTCGCTCATCAGCGTGGGCTTCAACTACATCTTCTCCGGATCCTGGTGGATCACCGCCTTCCCGGGCCTCTGCCTGGTGGTGCTGGTGCTGGTGATCAACCTGCTCGGCGACTGGCTGCGGGATGTGTTCAACCCGAAGATCTACAAGGGCTGATAAACCTTTCCACGAACTGGCTGCGAGGCCGTGATCAAGGTTCATGTGCTGCTCGCTTATGTGGAACCAAGGAGTGTTCAGGTATGTCTCGGTTCCTGAGCGGCTTGTAACCTTGTTGACGGCCTTCTCGCGACAGTGTGTGAACAGGGTTGGTCTGGCACAGTGAATAACAAAAAAGGGCGCCATAAGGCGCCCTTTTTTATTGCTTGCGATAACCCTTGTCAGGCCTGCAGCCAGCTCTCGATGCGGGTCTGAATGCCCACGCTGTCCAGCCCCAGCAGGGCGTAGATCTCGTCCTGGGTGCCCTGCTCGATGAAGCGGTCCGGCAGGCCGAGGTTGAGCACCGGTTTGCACTGCTTGCAGCCCAGCAGCAGCTCGTTCACCGCAGAGCCTGCACCGCCCATGATGGCGTTGTCCTCGAGGGTGACGAACTGATCGTGGGAGGCGGCCAGAGAGAGCACCAGCGCCTCGTCCATGGGTTTGACGAAGCGCATGTCCACCAGGGTGGCATCCAGCGCCTCGGCGGCTGCTCTGGCCTGTTGCAGCAGGGTGCCGAACGCCAGGATGGCGGTCCCCTTGCCCTCGCGAACGACACGTCCCTTGCCGAGGGGCAGGGCCTGCATCTCGCTCTCGGCCTGGATA
>NZ_CAWMFQ010000336.1:0-216 GCF_963866995.1 Aeromonas sp. ZOR0002
CGCCCAAATGTGTCTGGGTTTGCAGCCTCATAGTCATCGTCAAACATATGTTCCCCGCGATGCATCTCCCTCACTGTTGCGAGTGTACCGAAAAAGCACATTTCACACAGATGCACCTTATAACGTTCACCATCGTGACGGGAACCATAGCCAAAATCCGCCGATAACGAGCCGTATTGATTGGTTCCAAAATTCGTTTTTGTACTACGACCACAG
>NZ_CAWMFQ010000337.1:0-255 GCF_963866995.1 Aeromonas sp. ZOR0002
CTGAAAATGGCGAGTTATTGAGTTCGATAGGTGTTCCTATCGGCGCCACTGTTGTCGAAGTGAAAGCTCTCATTCGCATGGATACCAGAAAGTAACCAAAACAAGTTGCAATATATATAGTGTGTCCGCGTATGATAACTCCTATTCTCATCAGATTAGGAGCGTAGCATGCTCGTAAAAGAAATTGTGCCAACAGAGCAGGTCGTTGACATTCTCTGTGATGTCTGTGGTCGTAGTACAAAAACGAATTTTGGA
>NZ_CAWMFQ010000338.1:0-6275 GCF_963866995.1 Aeromonas sp. ZOR0002
GGCGGCGTGGGAGGCGCTCGCCGCCACTTCTTGGGCGGTGGAGCTCATCTCGGTCACCGCGGTCACCACCTGATCCGTCTCCTTGCCGTGGCCCTGCATCTGCCTGTCCGCATGCTCGCTCAGGCTATGCAGCCGATCCACGGCCCCCAGCAACTGGTGACTGGTCTCCCCCACCTGGCTCACCACCGACTGGATCCGCTCGACGAAGCGGTTGAAGGCGGCGGCCAGCTGCCCCACCTCGTCCTTGCTCTGCACCTTGAGGCGCTGGGTCAGATCCCCGTCCCCGTCGGCGATGTCGTTGAGTGCGGCGACCGCATCCGCCAGCGGGCGGGTGACCCGGTTGCCGATCACCGCGGTGGCCGCCAGGGTCACCCCCAGGATCACCAGGATGAACAGCACCCCGGTTTTCAGGGAGCCATACATGGTCTCCTCACGCTCGCTGCGCAGGGTTGCCAGCTCGTTGTCGATGTCGTCGATGTAGAAGCCCGTGCCCACGACCCACTGATATTTGTCGAACACCAGGTTGAAGGAGAGCTTGGGGGCATCCCGCCCGATAGAGGGCTTGTTGGTCCAGTACTCCGAGAAGCCATCTCCTTCCCGCGCCGACTTGATGATCCCCTGAATGAGGAAGGCACCCTTGGTATCCTTGTCCTGCCAGCGGTTCTTCCCCTCCATCTCGGGCCGGGTCGGCAGCAGCACGGTATTGCCCTGATAGTCATAGACGAAGAAGTAGCCGTCGCTGCCATAGCGCAGCGGCCGCAATATCTCCTTCACCTGCTGGCGCACTTCGGGACTGTCAGGCTTGCCGTAGCTGCCCTCGATGGCCGTCTTGGCCAGCATCAGATAACTGCTGAGCAGCGCCTTGCGCTCCTTGATTGCCCTCTCCCGCGCCACCACCAGATCCGACTCCAGATCGCTCCTGGCCACCAGGTAGTTGCTGAGATTGACCACCAGGGCCATCAGCAGCACGGGGATGGCCCCCAGTAACAGGATCTTCTGCTTAAGTGTCATTGTGTCACCCTTTGTGCTGTGTTCATTGCTGCATGATGTCTGCCTAAACGGCATGGGAAGCTGGCCGAAAGGGAAGTGCGTTCGCTACAATCCCGCCACCTTTAATTATCGACCAGATGAGCTGACTCATGAACCTATGTCCTTGCGGTTCCTCTCTTTTTCTTGCCAAGTGCTGCGGTGTACTCCACGCAGGTCAGCCCGCCGCCACCCCGGAGCAGCTGATGCGATCCCGCTACAGCGCCTTCGTACTGGGATTGGGAGAATATCTGGTACACAGCTGGCACCCGGACTATCTGAACGGGCTGACCGCGGCCGACCTCTCATCGACCGACACCCGCTGGGATGGCCTCGAGATCCTCGCCAGCCAGGGCGGCCCCGATGACACCCTCGGCATGGTGGAATTCAAAGCCTGGTTCCTGGAGGGGGATGAACGTCACTGCCTCCATGAGCGCTCCCGCTTCGTGCGCCATCAGGGGCGCTGGGTCTACACCGACGGCGAGCAGGATCCGGCGCCGCTGCGGGTCGGGCGAAACGACCCCTGCCCCTGTGGCAGCGGCAAGAAGTTCAAGAAGTGCTGCGGCTGAGGTTTCCCCCACGCCGCCCTCTGGCCAGCCCCCGGGCT
Organism: Aeromonas sp. ZOR0002; assembly: GCF_963866995.1. Lineage (NCBI taxonomy): Bacteria > Pseudomonadati > Pseudomonadota > Gammaproteobacteria > Aeromonadales > Aeromonadaceae > Aeromonas > Aeromonas sp. ZOR0002. Next base: position 1,634 of record NZ_CAWMFQ010000338.1, read on the forward strand.
GGCCTTCTCCCCTCCCGTCATGCTTTCCCCTGCCCGCCTCGACGATGACGTGAGGTTCATCACATTTCGCTCATCCCCTCACACTTAATGAGCGTTTACGAACATTAATTTGGCCCATATCAAACATTTTACGTCGTGAAGGCGCCACACTGGCCTCATCTGGAAGAGATGAGACGGGCAAGAATGAAAAGAATCACCACACAAGTCGTCATCATAGGGGGGGGCGCCACCGGCGCCGGCATCATGCGCGATTGCGCGCTGCGCGGCATCGACTGCATCCTGCTTGAGCGGGACGACATCGCCGCCGGCACCACGGGGCGCAACCATGGCCTGCTCCACTCCGGCGCCCGCTACGCGGTGACGGATCAGGAGTCCGCCCGCGAATGCATTCAGGAGAACCGTATCCTCAAGCGGATCGCCAGCCACTGCGTCGAGGACACCGGCGGCCTCTTCATCACCCTGCCGGAAGATGACATCCATTTTCAAAATACCTTCATGGATGCCTGCGCCCTGGCGGGCATCGACGCCCGCCAGCTGGATCCCGCCGAGGCGCTGCGCCTTGAACCCAACGTCAACCCGGCGCTGATCGGTGCCATCCAGGTGCCGGACGGCACGGTCGACCCCTTCCGCCTGGCTGCCGCCAATGTGCTGGACGCGAAAGAGCACGGCGCCCGCATCTTCACCCACAGCAAGGTGCTGGGGCTGCTCCGCAACCAAGACAGAGTGCACGGGGTCAAGGCCATCAACACCCGCACCGGCGAAGCGTTCGAGGTGGAGTGCCAGGAGGTGATCAACGCCGCCGGCATCTGGGGCCAGCAGATCTGCGAGTACGCCGATCTCGGCATCCGCATGTTCCCGGCCAAGGGTTCCCTGCTCATCATGGATTACCGCATCAACCAGCTGGTGCTCAACCGCTGCCGCAAACCGGCGGACGCGGACATCCTGGTGCCGGGCGATACCATCTCCCTCATCGGCACCACGTCGAGTCGCATCGATTACCACAAGATTGACCAGCTCACCGTCGAGCCCGAGGAGGTGGAGGTGCTGCTGCGCGAGGGGATAAAACTGGCCCCCATCATGGCCCGCACCCGATTGCTGCGCGCCTACGCTGGCGTGCGCCCGTTGGTGGCGGTGGATGGCGACGAGTCCGGCCGCAACATCAGCCGCGGCATCGTGCTGCTGGATCACGCCGAACGTGACGGCCTCAAGGGGTTCAACACCATCACCGGCGGCAAGCTGATGACCTACCGGCTGATGGCCGAATGGGCCACCGACTTGCTTGCCAAAAAGCTGGGCAACAGCAAGCCCTGCCGCACCGCCGAGCTGAGCCTGCCCGGCTCGCGGGATCCGGAGAAGGTCTCCGCCCCCGGCCTCTCGGTGCCCGCCGAAGGCTCGGCCCAGTACCGCCACGGCGAGCGGGTCATCGCCTTTTTCCGCGACAATCCCAAGGCCAACGCCCTCATCTGCGAGTGCGAGATGGTGACCGCGGGCGAGATTGAATACGCCCTGCGGGAGCTCGACGTGGACAACCTGGTGGACTTGCGCCGCCGCACCCGCCTCGGCATGGGCCCCTGTCAGGGGGAGCTGTGCGCCTATCGCGCCGCCGGCCTGATGCAGGAGTATGGCAAGGCGGACGGCCGTCAGGCCTGCGTCATGCTGCGCCAGTTCCTGGAGGAGCGCTACAAGGGCACCCGGCCGGTGCTCTGGGGCGATGCCCTGCGGGAAGCGGAATTTACCTACTGGATCTACGAGGGGCTGTTCGGCCTTGGCGAGTGGACGGCCCCCCACCTGGTGGCCGAGCCACCCTTCCCGCTCGATGCCAGCACCGCCAATTCCACCAAGGAGCGCAGCCATGAAATTTGACAGCATCGTGATCGGCGGCGGCATGGCGGGCCTCTCGGCGGCCCTGCGTCTGGCCGAGGCCGGCCAGAAGACCCTGCTGATGGCCTCTGGCCAAAGCGCCCTGCACTTCTCCTCCGGCTCGGTGGATCTGCTGGAGAGCGACGGGGATCCCCGCGCCGCCCTGCCCGCCTTCATGGCGGCCCATCCGGATCACCCTTACAGCAAGGTGGGGATGCAGAATATCGAGGGGAGTCTGGCCGACCTGCAACGCCACTGCGCAGAAGAGGGGCTGCCCCTGATGCGCCAGGAGCACAACCACCATCGCCTGACCCCCATCGGCACCCTGAAATCCACCTGGCTCTCCCCCGACACTTGTGCCTGCGTGACTGATGCCCCCGCTCCCGACGCCATCCTGCTCGCCACCCTGGAAGGGTTTCGCGATTTTCACCCGGCGCTCGCGGCGGCGAATCTCGCGACCCACGCCCGCTTTGCCCACAGCCGCATCCTGACCGGGGAAATTCGCCTGCCCCAGCTCGCCCAGTTCAGCCGCAATCCCCACGAGTTTCGCTCCGCCGACATCGCCCGCCTGTTCGACAAGCAGGGGCCTGGCCAGCAGGACCTGCTGGCGGATCTGGCCCGCGAGATCAGCCGCATGGTGCAGGGATGCGGTGTGCCCGGCTGTCGCCATATCGTGCTGCCCGCCTGCCTGTCGCTGGGGCTGGTCGGCCCGCGTCTGAGCGAGCTGGAACGGCGCACCGGCTGCACCATCAAGGAGGTGGCCACCATGCCGCCGTCCCTCATCGGCATGCGGATGCAGGAGGCCCTCAAGCGCCGCTTTATGGCCCTTGGCGGCACCTTCCTCACCAGCGAGCGGGTGCTGGGCGCCCGCTATGACGGCGACAAGGTGATCGGAGTGCACAGCCAGCACGGGGAGGATCAGCTGTTCGAAGCGGACCACTTCGTGCTCGCCTCCGGCAGCTTCTTCAGCCGCGGGCTGGAGTCGCGCCTCGGGGGCATTCGTGAACCCATCTTCGATGCCGACGTACTGAGCCTTGCCGAGCGCGACGCCTGGGCCGGCCGCCGCCTGTTCGACCACCACCCCTTCATGGGCTTCGGGGTCAAGACCGACGAGCGGCTGCGGGTGCTGCGCGGCGGCAGGCCCCTCACCAACCTTTACGGCGCCGGCAGCGTGCTCGCGCACTATGACCCCATTAAAGAAGGTTCCGGCTCCGGCGTGGCCGTTGCCACCGGCTGGCAAGCCGCTGGCCATATTCTGGCGGAGGGCTGAGATGAATCACATATTCCCGCTCCAACGACACGGTGTGCGGGCCCACTACGATGCCCAATCCATGGCGGGCTCTGGCTCAGGTGTCGCGACCGCCACCGGCTGGCAGGCTGCCGGTCACATTTTGAGTTCAGCCCAATGATGATTTCGCCCCATATCCCGTGCCTTCACACCCAACGGGAGGAGAACTGACATGCTACTGGATCATGCCAACCAGACTTTCGATCAGTGCATCAAATGCACCGTCTGTACCGCCTACTGCCCGGTGGCCAAGGCCAACCCGGCCTACCCCGGCCCCAAGCAGGCGGGCCCGGATGGGGAACGGCTGCGCATCAAGAGCCCGGAGCTCTTTGACAGCGCCCTCAAATACTGCACCAACTGCAAGCGCTGCGAAGTGGCCTGCCCGAGCGGGGTGCGCATCGGCGACATTATTGCCAAGGCCAAGCACCAGTACAGCGGCTTCAAACCGGGGATCCGCGAGTTCGTGCTCTCCCACACGGATCTGATGGGCAGCATGTCCACCCTGATGGCCCCGGTGGTCAACTTCACCACCGGCCTCAAGCCGATGAAGCAGGTGCTGGACAAGGCGCTGGGGGTCTCCTCCCACCGGGACTTGCCCAAATATTCACAAGGCACCTTCCGCGGCTGGTACAAGAAGCAGAAAGCGACTCAGGCCCGCTTTGCGCGCCAGATCGCCTACTTCCACGGTTGCTATGTGAACTACAACCACCCTCAGCTCGGCAAGGAGCTGGTGCAGGTGCTCAATGCCATGAACATCGGTGTCCAGCTGCTTGCGCGAGAGAAGTGCTGCGGCGTGCCGCTGATTGCCAACGGCTTCATGGACAAGGCCAGGCAGCAGGCGGCCTTCAATATCCAGCAGCTGGAGAACACCCTGCTCGGCAACGAGATGCCGCTCTTGGCCACCTCCTCCACCTGCGGCTTCACCCTGCGGGACGAATATCCCCACCTGCTGGAGCAGGACAACCACAAGGTGCGGGATCGCATCTCCCTGGTGACCCGCTTCCTGTGGAACGAGTTCGATCGGGGCAACAAACCGGCCATGAAGCCCCTCAATCTGCACATCGCCTACCACACCCCCTGCCACCTGGAGAAGATGGGGGGCGTCATCTACACCCTCGAGCTGCTGCGGGCCATCCCCGGGGTCAAGGTGACGGTGCTGGACTCCCAGTGCTGCGGCATCGCCGGCACCTACGGCTTCAAGTCGGAAAACTACGACACCAGCCAGGCCATCGGTCAGGGGCTGTTCGATCAGATAAACCGGCTCAAACCCGATCTGGTCATCACCGACTGCGAGACCTGCAAGTGGCAGATCGAGATGAGCACGGCGTTTCGCTGCGAACACCCGGTGCACCTGCTGGCACGGGCGCTGGCCTGACCGCCATCCCCCCGGCCCGCCCATCATCACGGGCACCGGCTTGGAAGAGACACGCCCCGGTCAATGTCAGCGCCCCCTCTGGTCGGCATTGACCGGGATCGGCGCGGCAAGGCCCTGAC
>NZ_CAWMFQ010000338.1:6303-8656 GCF_963866995.1 Aeromonas sp. ZOR0002
CGGGCAGCCCGATGGGAGGCCCGGGCGGCGAACCCTTTTGGTTGTTTGAACCACCCACACAGTGAAAAGCAGCAACAACACCCACTCTGTTAAAAACCATCTCCCATTGCCACCACCAGAAAACATCAAGTCAGCATATTCAGCCAAAAAAAGAGCCGGCATTCGCCGGCTCTTTGCATCATCTCACCCCATCAGGGGTGCTGGATGATCAGGCTGTGCTGATCCAGCATGGATTGCAGGATGTCGTGAGAGGAGGAGCCGCTCAGGTTCCAGCCACTCAGATCCACGTCCTTCAGGGTGATCTGCTGGGTGACATTGCCATCCCCCGCCGGGGAGACCGACAGGCTCACGTCACTCAGGCCATTGCCGGTGCTGGTCACCGATGCCTGGAGATGACCCAGCAGGCCATCCACGCTGTTGTCGGTCACCCCCTTGAGCAGGTCCGCCAGATCGATCCTGTCCCCCTCCTGGGGACGGAAGTCGGTGATGGTGTCTATCGCCGGAGAGGCCGTCGTCCCCTCGTCACCACTGCCCCACACGAAGAGATCGCTGCCGGCGCCACCGGTCAGGATGTCGTTGCCCTGACCGCCCCGCAGCACATCATCCCCCATGCCGCCCAGGAGGCGATCATTGCCGGAGGAGCCGAACAGCCAGTCCCCCTGATCTGAGCCCAGCAGATCGTGGCCGCTCTGGCTGTGGATGGTGATGGTCTCCGTGGCCGAGCTCAGGGTGCCGCCACCCAGGCTGGATTCGGCATTCAGGGTGAGGGCATGATCCCCCGCCGGCAGATCCTTGAGGTAGATGGGCACGGACTGGTCCATCGGCAGCAACCAGTCATTGCCATCCGCGTGGCCGACGCTCTGGCCGTGCTCGTCCACCACCTGGGCGTTGCCGAGGTTCTGGATCCGCACCGACAGCTCGCCCGGGGCCGGATTGACCACGCTGGCGCTGAGGTTGAGCGGCACCCAGGCCCCTTGCAGCGCAAGGATATCGTGGGTGCCGACCCCCAGCTGGGGATCGTCCGGCTCGGCCGTCACCTGGATGGCAATCTGGGCGCTGTCGGTCAGGACGCCACCGGCACCGGTATTGCCCTGATCTGAGGTGGTGATGCTCAGGTTGTCCTGACCCCAGAAGTCCCTGGCTGGCTCGTAGTGCAGGTTGCCTGCCAGCAGGCCGTTGAGATCATCGAGCGACCCGACCAGGGTCACCACGCTGGTCCCCGCCCCCTGCACCGAGACGGCGCCTGCCGCCCCCAGCAGGGTCAGCACACCGTGCTCCACCCGCAGCACCATGGAGATGGGCGCACTGCCCGCATCCACGTCCTTCACGCTGATCCCGGTGAGCGACAGGGAGCCATCCTCTTTCACCTGCAATGAGCCCGGCACCTGGGTGACAGGGGCATCATTGACCGGCTCGACCTCGATGGGCAGCACGTCGGTATCGCTCAGGGGGCCACCGCTGCCGGTGTTGCCAAGATCATTGGTCACCATGGTCAGGGCATCCTGGCCATTGAAGTCCTGCTCGCCCTGATAGGTCACGCCCCCTGCGAGCAAGGCATTGATGGCATCCTGGGAACCGCTCAGCACCAGGGTGTTGCTGCCGCTGCCGCTCACCGTCACGCCACTGCCCGCCGCCAGTTCCAGGGTACCGTGCAGCACGGAGAGGGTGACAGAGAGGGGGCTGTTGCCCGCATCCACATCGCTCACCTGCAGCCCGTGAATGGTGAAGGGCTGATCTTCCTGCGCCACCTGGGGCGTCGTCGGCAGCTGGTTGACCGGGGCATCGTTGACCGGTTGTACCAGGATGGGCAGCACATCGGTGTCACTCAGGGCGCCACCGCTGCCGGTATTGCCCCGATCGTCCGTCACCATGGTCAAGGCGTCATTGCCATGGAAGTCCGGGTCGCCCTGATAGGTGACGCCGCCCGAGAGCAGGGCATTGAGATCCGCCAGAGTGCCGGTCAGCACCACATCGCCGGTGCCGTTGCCGGTCAGGGTCACGCCGCTCCCGGCCGGCAGGGTCAGGGTGCCGTGCTCCACCGAGAGGCGCACTTCCATGATGCCGTTGCCCGCATCCACGTCCTTGACCTGCAGACCCTGGATGACGAACGGCTCGTCCTCCTGGGCCACCTGGGGATCATCGGGCAGCACGTTGACGGGGGCGTCGTTGACCGGGCTCACATCGAGATGGATGGTGCCGTTCACTTCCGGGCCGAGGGCGCCGTTGTCCAGGCTCTGGGCCGTCACCTTGATTGCCATGGCGCCATTGGCGTCATGGGTCACCAGCTCCACCGCGTCGAGCTTGCCCCCATCCGTGGTGACCTGCCAGCGGCCACCGCCGAGATCCACCACGG
>NZ_CAWMFQ010000338.1:8703-14583 GCF_963866995.1 Aeromonas sp. ZOR0002
GGATTTCTGCCCCGTCCGGCACCCCTTCCAGGGTGACGCGCACCTGCTCGGGCCCGTTCTCGTGCACATTGCCGGCATTGCCGCCGGTGGCCTGGGTATCCCGGGTCTCCACCCCCAGGTTCAGGGTGATCACATCCCCTTCGGTGCCGCTCGCCTGCTCCTGCATGTCGGTGATGACCGCATCCCCCACCGGATTGACGGTGACGGTGAAGCCCGCACTGGTTTCAAGGGGAAGGGTCAGCCCCTTGTCCAGGGTGAAGGCGCTCAGGGTCAGTTCCACGGTGCCGCTGAAGTCCGCAGGCGGGATCAGGGTCAGCTTGGAGAAGTCGGTGCCCACAGGCACCTGCCACACCCCGCCGCCGTTGTTGACCGCCGGGGCGGACAGGGTGAAGCCATCCGGCACCCCCTTGATCTGCAACCCGACGATCTGCTCGGAGCCATCGTTGTCGATGAGGCTGGCCCCCAGCCCCCCCAGGCTCACGCTGCCATCTTCCTGGCCCGTGACGTTCTGGACCGTGAGGTTGGCCGGATCGTTCACCGGCAGCACCTCGAAGTTCACGTTGCCGCTCCAGCTCCCCCGATCCGTGCCCGTGGTGGCGGTATCGAGAATATCCACCGTCACCGCCAGCGGCACCTTGCCGCTGAAGTGCTCCTTGGGCACGAACACCAGATCCTTGAGGTCCGCCGGGTCGTTCACCGTGAGGGTGGCGACCGGCTGGCCGTTCTTGTCGAGGAAGTGACCATATTGAGGATCCACGGTCACGACCACCCGCTCCACGGTCTCGAGACCGCCATCGGCCACCGAGGGGCTGATGTCAGCGAGCTTGACCGAGAGATCGAGGTGGATCTCGGTGTCTTCCAGATTGTCAGGCTGGCCGTCGCCGTTTACGTCCTTCACGTTCAGTTGCAGCTCGGGCAGGCCATCCGCCCCGCCGTTGATGTCCACCTCCGGGGTGATGGAGAGGGTGACGTCCTTCTCCACCATCTTGGTGTCACCGCTCACGGTGTCGGTGTTGACCAGGCGCACATTGAAGTGCAGGCCGTCACCGGCATAGTCTTGCGGCAGGGTCAGGGTCAGGCGGTCGAGATCATCGAGGCCACCCGGCAGCTTGATGAGGTACTCGCCGTTGACAAAGTCGAAGGTGAGCCCCTGCACGTTGACGCCCGGGGGGAGACCAGTGATGACGATGCTGAGCTCGTCGTCCCCGCTGTCCGCCGTGCCCAGGGTCACCATCTGCTTGAGCTGGCTGCCGAAGTTGACGCCGTGATCCTCCACCCCGGTGATGGGGGCGCTGTTGTCAAAATCGACATCGGCGGCCACCTGGCCCGAGTGGGTCGCGCCATGGAAGTCGGCGCTGGCGGTGATCTCCCGATAGGCCGGAGCGCTCACATCCCCCTCGTTGTTGTCGCCAAGGTCGATCACCCTGGCGCTCACCTTGAAGGTGACGGTGCCGGTGAAGCCATCCGGCGAGCGCAAGGCATAACTGCCGAGGGCGTCGTGGGGCACCGTCCAGTTGCCCTTGCCATCGTTGATGCCGCCCACCACCACGAAGCCGGGGGGCAGATCGCTGATCACCAGGTAGTCGATGACCTCATCGCTGCTGGGGTCCAGATCCTCGAACACGAAGACGCCATCCAGCGGGATGTCGTGCCCGTCCGGGCTCTCCAGCTGACCGGTCTGCACCAGGTTGGCATCAGGCTCCACCACCGCCTGGATATCCACATGCAGGGTGCCGTCGATCACCTTCTGGGCAGTGGCGCTGGAGTCCACATCCACTTGTGTCACCGTGACATGGCTCTGGAGGGTGGTGTCCCTGTCGCTGTCTTCGGGCCCTCTCACCAGCAGCTGGCCACCGCCGAGCAGGCTTTGCAGCTCGGCGTCGCTCAACTCCACGGCGCCGCCGCTCACGGTCAGCTGGGTCTCGACCCCGCCCACGCGGATCCAGACTTCATACCCGGGTTCGATTCCGGAGAGGCTGAGGTGGGTCACCTTCTCGGCGCCGTCGGTCAGATCAGGTTGCCAGTCGAGGACGGTGAACTGATCCTCCAGGCCATGGCTGGTCTTGGCATAGTCGGTGGCGTCGATGGCCGGCTCCACCTTGATGGTGAGGGGCACGTCGAAACTCTTGTGGTCGCCGTCATTCTCGGTCACCACCACGTGGCCGACCAGGTGCAGATCGGCGGTGCTGTTGGGGGGCGGCTGGATCTGCAGGTTGCCAAGGCTGGTCACATCCACCTGATAGAGAGGATTGCCCTTGCCATCGAGCCCGGCGAAGGTCAGGGTAAGCTCCTTGCCACTGCCGTCGAATACCTTGGCCCCTTCCGGCAGCCCTTCCAGCACCAGGTTGAGGGTTTCCGAGTGATCGAGCGGGGTATCCGTCCACTCCCCCGAGGTGAGCTTGAAGTCCAGCGGTGCCCGGCCATCCTCCTGGATGGTGATGCTGTAGCCGTTGCCATCCTGGGTCCAGTCGGTGGTATTGAGATCGAAATGGGGTTCATCCACCACCCCCACCAGATCCACGTGCAGGCTCTGGCTGCCGGTCTCCTTCTCGTTCATCACAGTGTGGGTCTGGCCGCTGGCATCGGTCAGGATGGCGGTGTCCTTCACCACCCCCTTGATGGTGAGATCGAAATCGACGTTGCTGTTTTTGGGCGGCAGCAGCTTGAGGTCATTGATGCGGTCATAGGGCACCTCGTAATAGCCGTTGGCATCCAGAGTGACCGCCACCCCACCCAGCAGCAGGGTGGCACCGGCGGGCAGGCCGCTGATGCGCACGAACAGCTGCTCGGAGCCATCTGTGGTGTCTCCCAGATGGGCGAGCCCAATCTTGCTGCCCAGATCGATCAGGGTATCTTCCTTGCCCTGGATCTCGCGCACCGTCAGCTTGGCGTCGTCCGCCAGCGGGTTCACGTTGACAATCACCTCCAGAGGATCGCCGAGGGCCGTCTCCTTGCCGGTCACCACCGGGGTCTTCTCCGTGCTCACCGGGGTCACAATGAGCTTGATGTCACCGCTGTAGTCCTTGCCGGGCACCACGGTCACCTTGTTGATGTCGCCACCGGCCACCGTATAGAGGCCGTTCGCCCCCGGGGTGAGCACCTTGCCATTCAGGGTCAGCGTGCCCTGGCCGGAGGCCCACTCTATCTGGTAGCTCAGGGTCTCGGAGCCGTCCGTATCGGTGAGACCCGCCTTGACGTTGAGGGCGATGCCGCTGCTGTCCTCGTCCGTGGTGTAGTGCTGGTGCGTGCTGCCCGCATCCCACAGGGGTTTGTCGGCAATGCCCTGCACCGTGATGTCCAGATTGCCGGTCAGCACCGGGGGCTTGCTCCCCTCGGTGACCCCCACCTGCAACTGCACCGGGAAGCGCAGCGCAGCACCTCCGTTGTTGTAGCTCGAGTAGTCGTGGTTTGGCACAAAAGTGACACCGGTGAGCTGGAACTTGTCATCGGTGTTGGCCACCGCCACCATGGCCGCGGGCGGCACCTCATACCAGGTCTTGCCCCCCTGGGTGATGGTGGTCAGTGCGACGCCGTTGAAATAGAAGGTGCCCTGGGCGTTGGCTGGCGCCTGGATAAGCAACTGCTCCACATGCTCGCCCCGATCGAAATCCCCCACATCCAGGTTCATGGTGATGGGGATCCCCTGGCCCGGATCGCTCGCCCCCGCATCCTCCTGGCCGGTGACGGCGCTCACGGTGAGCTTGCCCGCCTCGTCCCGGATGGTCAGGGTCAGAAGACCATCGTCGGTATCCCCGTCGCCATCCACCAGGTGGAAGCCTATCTGCTGTACCAGGGTGTTGTTGCTGTGATCGATGCCCGATTTGGCGGTGAAGCTGTAGTCACCCTCGGCATTGATCACCAGGGTGCCGATGATCTGCCCCGTGCCGTCCGTCACCGAGATGGTGGTATTGCCCGTGGCGGCGATGGGGTGCTCGGTGCCATTGATGGTCACCGCTCTCACCACCGCATCATCCGCCCCCTCGCTGGCAGTGGCCAGCAGATCGCCAGTCACTTTCGCCCCTTCATTCAGGGTCTTGCTCGCGTCCACGGCCACGGGTACGTCATCCTGCACGCTCACATGGCCGATCACTTCGGCGCTCAGATCCCCGTCACTGTCCCGTGCCTGCAAGGGCAGCTGGATATCCAGCAGATCCTTGCCCTGGACGCTGTGATCAAGGTTGCCGGTCAGCTCGAAGGTGTAGCGGCCGGACGCATCCAGGGTCAGCTTGAAGATGAGCTTGCCTGCGCTGTCCTTGCCAAGGTAGACACCCGGCTGGCTGTCTGCCCCTATGGTGACCGCCTTGCCCCCCGACGTCAGGGTATTGAGGGCGTTGAAGCGGGCCACATCCAGTTGCAGGGAAACCACCCGGTCACTCCCGGCGGCGATCGTCACCTGGCCGATGGCAACCTCTCCCGTGCCTGACGGACTGGTGCCCCCATGCTGGCCACTGCCCCCGTTGAGGTCCGACTCCTTGACGGTCACCCCCTCGATGGCGGTGATCACGGGATCCGCCGCATCGGTGATCACCGCCGTGGTGCTGCCGGTGATCACGCTGCCGTCGCTGTCGGTCACCTTGATCGGCAGGCTCAGGTTGAGCTTGTCGTCCGCCCCGTGATCCAGGTTGGTGTGTACCGTCACCTGGTAATCGAGGGTTGCCTGGGTGTGGGCTTCGATGCGCCCCGGCACATTGGGCAGGGTCACCGTCAGCACCAGGGTGCCGCTCGCAGTCACTGCCTGGAAGCTGTGGCCGTTGCTGCCCGCCACCTCTTGCCAGGTGAGGGTCTCACCATTGTGGGTGATGGCCTTGCCACTCCCATCCACGACTTGGCCCGAGAGGGTCAGCCGCACGTCCACCACGGGATCGGAGTCCGCCGTGATGGTCAGGGTGCCGGTGGCATGCTGATCATCGCTGGTCTGGTTGTTGGCGGCGCCATCGAAGCGCCCCTCGCTCAGGGTCACGCCGGTCAGGGTGAGGGCCGGTTTGTCCCCTTCCGAAATGCGGATGTTGAGGGTGCCCGTGGTGCTGTCGTTGTTGCCGCTGCCCTTGTCGCTGTCGACGATGTTGAGCTTGAACGGCAGGTCGGTCGCAGTGCCACCGCTCTGGTGAACCCCCTCGAACAGGGTCACCTTGTAGTCAAAACCGTTGCTGGCGGCATTGTCCAGCTTGCCCACCAGTTCGACCTGAAGCACCTCGACGCGCTGGCCATTGACTTCCACATAGCCCTTCAGCACCTGGTTGCCCGGGATGCTGGCATCGCCGTCCACCAGCTCGTATTTGACGCTCTGACCCAGGGCGGTCAGGGCCGGCTGCTCACTGATGTCGGCAAACGACACCTCGCTCACCCGATCCGAGCCCGCATTGACCTGGAAGTGGCCGGTGCCGGTCAGGGTATTGCTGCCGTCGAGCCCACGCTCATCCAGGCTCACTCCGCTGCCCGCCACGAAGTGCGGCGCATGGCCATCCTTGATGGTGAGCGGTAAATCGGTGGAGACCCTGTCCCCATCCTTGTCGGTCAGGGTGACGGTGAGCGGCAGGTCGAGGGACTCGCTCCCCTGGTGATCCAGCTCGGCCCCCAGGGTCACCCTGGCGGTGACGCTCCAGTTGCCGTTGTTCTCAACGAGGCTCAGCTCGGCCCGCAGTACCTCGCGGCCGTCCGCGCTGGTCCCCACCAGCTCGCCGTTGGCATCCAGGGTGAAAGTCACCGGGCTGCCGTGGCTGCTGTACTTGCCATCCAGGCTGCCTTGAATGGCTGCGATATCGAACTTGAGGCTGCTCGTGTCGAGCGCATCAGCCCCGTGGCTCACGGTGAAGCTCATGTGGCTCACCACATCCTTCGCCCCCTGGTTCGCCTCCGTCATCTCGGTGCCGGTCACGGCGC
>NZ_CAWMFQ010000339.1:0-453 GCF_963866995.1 Aeromonas sp. ZOR0002
AGTGGCCGCTGCTGGTACGACGCTGGTATCAGGGGGAATCCCCAGAAAATCTGGGACACCCACTTTTTTGACAGCGGCGTAGTCCTGTACTTGGCTTGAGGTGTCACTGCCCAGGGGGTGAGCCATGACCATTGCCCGTTCACGTCAAATCAGTTTGCAGGATACGCCTTACTATCATGTGGTCAGTCGCTGTGTGCGGCGGGCGTTTCTGTGCGGGGAAGATGCCCACTCCGGCCAGAGTTACGAGCATCGGCGCCAGTGGGTAGTGGACAAGTTGGGCCAATTGTCGCGACTGTTTGCCATCGGTGTGTGTGCCTATGCGGTGATGAGCAATCACTATCACCTGGTGCTCAAGGTCGAGTCGGATACCGCTGCCAATTGGAGCGAGCGAGAGGTGGCCGAGCGTTGGGGGGCGCTATTCCAGTGGCCGCTGCTGGTACGACGCTGGTATCA
>NZ_CAWMFQ010000340.1:0-559 GCF_963866995.1 Aeromonas sp. ZOR0002
ATGAGGAAGCCGATACGGCGTGGCAGGCCGGTGTGTCGCGCCATGAAGCACTCAAGGCAGAGCAGGGTCGCCAGCAGGGCCTGCTGCGCGAGCTGGAGGCGCGCCTCGCCACCCTGGATCAGATCCTGGGGGAGCAGATGGCGGGCGCGACCCTGGCTGATCGGTTGCAGGTTCCCCCCGAGTGGGCCCGGGGGCTGGACAAGGTGCTCGGCCGCTGGCTCACCGCAATCCCGGCGGACGAGTGCAACCTGGCGCAACCCGGACTCTGGATTGGCCCGGCCCAGCCAGCCAGGGCCGGTACCCTGGCGGCGCAACTGGGGGGCGAGCACATTCCGGCTTTCCTCAATGCCATCTGGCTGGCAGAGAGCAGGGAGGAGGCGCTGTCCCGCCTGCACAGCCTCTCTGCCGGTGAGTCGCTGCTCACTCCCGCCGGCGACTGGTTCGGCCCCAACTGGGCGGATCTGGGGGAGGGCATGGCCCTCGGTACGCTGGCGCTGCTCGGTGAGCGTGAGCGGCTGCACACCGAGCTGGCCGCGGGCCGGGAGGCGCTGCACAGACT
>NZ_CAWMFQ010000341.1:0-381 GCF_963866995.1 Aeromonas sp. ZOR0002
TGGGGCAGCGCCACCCCGTTCTGGTAGTACTGCAGCAGCCGCTCATAATCGGCCCCGTCCCCCACCAGGATGGCGCCGAGCAGGCGATTGCCCTCGCCGTCGGTCACCAGCTTCTTGTAGATGCCCTTGACCCTGTCCAGCAGCAGCAACTCCTGGGCGCCGGCGGTGCTGGCGTGGGCATCGCCGATGGAGCCCACGTCCACCCCCATCAGCTTGAGCTTGGTGGACATGTCGGCCCCGATAAAGCGGGTCTCGCCGCCGCACAGACTGGCCACGGCGGCCCGGGCCATCTGGTAGCCGGGGGCCACCAGGCCGAAGATGCGCCCCTGCCAGAGCGCGCACTCGCCGATGGCGAGGATGGCGGGATCCGAACTGTGGCAG
>NZ_CAWMFQ010000341.1:428-4656 GCF_963866995.1 Aeromonas sp. ZOR0002
CAGCCGTCGTCGATGCAGATGCCGCCGCGCTCCCCGACCTCCAGCCCGGATTGCCGGGCCAGGGTGTCGGCGGGTCGAATACCGGCGGAGAACAGCAGCACGTCGGTCTCAATGTGGGAACCGTCCTTGAAACGCAGGCGATGACGGGCCTGCTCCCCCTGCTCGATGCACTCGGTGGCTTTCTCCACCAGCACCTCGACCCCGAGGGCCTGGATCTTGTCCCGCAGCACGGCGCCGCCGCTCTCGTCGAGCTGCACCGGCATTAGCCTTGGGGCGAACTCCACCACCTGGGTCTTGAGGCCGAGCAGGCGCAGGGCGTTGGCCGCCTCCAGCCCCAGCAGGCCGCCACCGATGACCACGCCGCTGCGGGCCTGGGCGCAGGCATCGCGGATGGCAGCGAGATCTCCCAGGGTGCGATAGACGAAGCAGCCCTCCCGCTGATGACCGGGGATGGGGGGCACGAAGGGGACAGAGCCGGTCGCCAGCACCAGACGGTCGTAAGGGAACTGCTCGCCGTTGGCCAGCGTCAGGGTGCGGGCCGCCCGGTCGAGCACCTCCACCTCGGCCCCCAGTCGCAGCGTTATGCCGCTCTCTTCATACCAGGCGGGGTCGGCCATGCGCAGGGCCTGGGGTGCCTTGCCGCCGAATACCTCGGAGAGGTGCACCCTGTCGTAGGCGGCGTCAGGCTCGGCGCCAAACACCGTCACGTCGAACCGCTCGAGGCCGCCCGCCGCCACCAGCTGTTCGACGAAGTGGTGACCCACCATGCCGTTGCCCACCACCAGCAGCCGTTGCTTTGCGGTCTGTTCGGCGGAACCACTGTTCTGGCGACCGAGCAGGCCCATGCCGTCCTCTGTCACCCACTGTTGCTCTTTGTCAGTCATGTCTCTCTTCCTTGAATCCGGCGGGCTCAGGCGCGCAGCTTGCTGCGCACCTGCCCGGCTGCCTTGAGGGGGGTCACCTTGCGTTGCTTCTCGTAGAGGAAGCGCAGCACCTGCTGGCGCAGCTTGTGGTAGTGGGGATCGTCCGCCAGGGCGACCCTGTCTCTGGGCCTTGGCAGGTCGACGGTCAGGATCTCTCCGACCGTGGCGCTGGGGCCATTGGTCATCATGACGATGCGATCGGAGAGCAGCACCGCCTCGTCCACGTCGTGGGTGATCATGATGACGGTGTTGCCAAGCTCCGCCTGGATCGCCATCAGAGCATCCTGCAGATGGGCCCGGGTCAGGGCATCGAGGGCGCCGAACGGTTCGTCCATCAGCAGCACCTTGGGGGAGAGCGAGAGGGCGCGGGCGATGCCGACCCGCTGCTTCATCCCCCCCGACAGCTCGTGGGGCATCTTCTGGCTGGCGTGATCCATCTGCACCAGGGAGAGGTAGTAGTCCACCCGCTCCGACACCGCCCGCTTGTCAGACTCCACCTGGGCCACCGCCAGCGCCACGTTCTGCTGGACGCTGAGCCAGGGCAGCAGGGCGTGGTTCTGGAACACCATGGCCCGCTCGGGCCCCGGGCCCGCCACCTCGCGACCATCGAGAATGATGCCCCCCAGGGTCGGCTCCAGCAGCCCGGCCACCAGGTTGAGGACGGTGCTCTTGCCGCAGCCCGAGTGACCGATGAGGGAGACGAACTCCCCCTTCTCGATGCGCAGGTTGACCCGGCTCAAGGCCTCGAAGCTGCCCTGCTCCGTCTCGAACGAGATGCCGACGTCGCTTATCTCCAGATAACTCTTCATTGGCTCTTCTCCTGCCTGAATAGAAATGTGATTAACGCAGCACCTGGCGCTTGTCCCAGGACAACCACTGCTGCAGGGCCAGCATGCCCCTGTCCAGGGCGCAACCGATGAGGCCTATGGTGATCACCGCTACCATGATGCGGGCCAGAGACGCAGAGCCGCCGCTCTGGAACTCGTCCCACACGAACTTGCCGAGCCCCGGGTTCTGGGCCAGCATCTCCGCCGCGATCAGCACCATCCAGGCCACCCCCAGGGAGAGCCGCAGCCCGGTGAAGATCATGGGCAGGGCCCCGGGCAGCACGATGCGCCGCACGTGGGTCACAAAGGAGAGGCGCAGCACCCGGCTGACGTTGTGCAGATCCCCATCCAGCCCCGCCACCCCCACCGCCGTGTTGATCAGGGTCGGCCAGAGGGAGCAGAGGGTCACCGTCAGGGCCGAGGTGAGGAAGGACTTGGCAAGCCAGGGGGCGGGATTGGCGTAGAGGGCGCTCACCACCAGGGTGATGAGGGGCAGCCAGGCCAGCGGCGACACCGGCTTGAGCAGCTGGATCACCGGGTTGGCTGCGCGATAGAGCCCCTGATTCATGCCGAGCAGCACCCCGCACGGAATGGCGATCAGGGTCGCCAGCGCGAAGCCGCACAGCACGGTGAGCAGGCTGGTGGCTATCTGATCGAAGAAGGTGGGACGCCCTGTGTAGGGACGCAGCTTCACCTCGGCCGCCGGATCCGCCGCCAGCCTTGCCGCATTGCGCACCTGCTGGCGCTCGAGGAAGGCCGCCGCCTTCTCCCGCTCCTGCAGATGCTCCTGCCCGAGGGACCAGAGCTGGCTGGCGGTGGCGAGCGGCCCCGGCAGGGTGCCCAGACTGGTCTGCACCTGGCTCGCCCCCCACTGCCAGAGGCCGAGGAAGAGCAGCACGCCGAGCAGGGGCTGCACCATGATTTTCCAGTTGATGGCTTTTAAATGGATGAGGGGCCATGCGTGTCGTTTCATCGGGATCTCCTTGCTCATTGCACCCGCTCATCGCCCTTGAGGCCGATGGCGAACTGTTGCAGGTAGGCGTTGGGGTGGCGGCCGTCATAGATGAGGCCGTCGATGAAGCCATCCTGGGGGCCGCGATAGCCCTGCTCGCTGGCAAAGTCGGGGAAGTCGGTGGCCTTGAGCTTGCCCTCGGCGATCAGCGCCTCGGCGGCCTGGCGATAGACATCCGGTTGATAGACGGCCCTGGCCACCTGCTCGAACCAGGCATCCGGTCTGGCCTCGGGGATCTGGCCCCAGCGCCGCATCTGGGTCAGATACCAGATGGCGTCGGAGTAGTAGGGATAGGTGGCGTGATGGCGGAAGAAGACGTTGAAATCCGGCACCTGGCGCTTGTCCCCCCTGGCGTACTCGAAGGTGCCCGTCATGGAGTTCGCGATCACCTGCTCGTCCGCCCCCACGTACTCGGGTTTGGCCAGCAGCTTGGCCGCCGCGCGCCGGTTGCCGTTGTCGTCTGCATCCAGCCACCAGGCCGCCCGCAGCAGCGCCTTCACCAGCCGCACATGGGTGTTGGGGTGACGTTCGGCCCACTGCCGGGTGACGCCGAACACCTTCTCCGGGTTGTTGCGCCAGATCTCGTTATCCGTGATGACGGGCACCCCTATGCCCCTGGCGACCGCCTGCTGGTTCCAGGGCTCCCCCACGCTGTAGCCGGCGATGGTGCCCGCCTCCAGGGTGGCGGGCATCTGGGGGGGCGGCGTCACCGACAGCAGCACGTCCGCCTGGCGCTGGCCCGAGTTGTCCCCGAGTTGGGGGGCATAGAAGCCGGGGTGCAGGCCGCCTGCCGCCAGCCAGTACCTCAGCTCGTAGTTGTGGGGGGAGACGGGGAAGACCATCCCCATGTTGAAGGGCTTACCCCCCTGACGATAGTTCGCCACCACGGGCTTGAGGGCGGCGGCACTCACCGGGGGCGGCACCTGGCCCGCCTGCGGCCTGGGCAACTGGGGCGCCATGGCGGCCCAGACGCTGTTGGCCACCGTGATGGCGTTGCCGTTGAGATCCATGGCAAACGCCGTCACCAGCTCGGCCTGGGTGCCGATGCCGATGTGGGCCGCCAGGGGCTGGCCCGCCAGCATCTGGGCACCGTCCAGCTCGCCGTCTATCACCCTGTCCAGCAATATCTTCCAGTTCGCCTGGGCTTCGAGGGTGACGTAGAGTCCCTCATCCTCGAAATAGCCCCGCTCGTAGGCCACCGCCAGCGGCGCCATGTCGGTCAGCTTGATGAAGCCGAGCCTGAGCTCCTCCTGCTCCGGGGCTCCCAGTGCCAGCACCGGCAGCGACAGCGCCGCCAGCAGCAGCCCCGCACATCCTTGTCGTCCGTTCATTGCATCTCCTCCCTCGGTTCCGGGTCAGGGCCATGGCGCCAGGCTGCCTGGAATCGCAGTGCCACCTCGTTGCAGCGCTGCGACCCAAGGTGCGTCGCGACCAAAAAAAAGCCCCGCCGATCCGGGATCGGCGGG
>NZ_CAWMFQ010000341.1:4700-15693 GCF_963866995.1 Aeromonas sp. ZOR0002
GGGTGAGTGACCTGACCGGCCCCTCACTGCGCATCGTTACTTCATTGCTATCGTGTTTTTGTTATTCACTTTCCGTGCCAGCTCGTCCAGGGTGCATCAGACGGCCCTTTGCGGCCTGTGGTGCCCTGATCCTCCCTCAAATTTGCCTCAATTAGGCGCAGTTGCACCAAAACGGTTGGCCACGGGAGCGCTCAGGCGGGCAAAGCCTGCAGCAGTTGCCGCGCCAGCTCCCCCAGGCTCAGGTGACGGCTCATGGCGGTGCTGCGCATCAGGCGATAGGCCTCGTCCTCGTCCAGCCCCTGATGGCGCATCAGGCGTCCCTTGGCCTGCTCGATGAGCCGCCTATCCTCCAGCTTCTGGCGCAGCTCGCTCTCGGTCTGCATCAGGGCCTGCACCATGGCGAGCTGACTGCGGGCCAGGCGCAGCCACTGCTCCACCGGCTCACGCTCGCCGCAAGGGTGGGGCACCAGCAACACCCCCTGCTGCAACAGGGCGAGCTGGGTATCGCCCCCCAGCCGCTCGCAGAACAAGAGGCGCGGCATGTCGGGCCAAAGGGAGAGGCCAAGGCGTACCTCGGCGCTGAACTGGCGGCAACTGACGAGCAGGGCATCCCCCCTCTGCGTCGGCGTCAGCAACTGGCGGGTATCGAGGATCCCGGGCTGATGGCCGTAGTGACTGACCAGCAGGGCCAGGCGGTTCGCCTGGCCCGGGTCATCGGCGTGGATCAACAGCCGGGAAGCGGGGCCGTCCTGGCCCCGGGTGGAAAAAGTGGTCATGGCGCTCCTTGCCGGCGACGATCGCGTTCTGTCTGGCGAAAATGCCGCAACATGAAGGCCAACTCTTTGAATCTACCTCCTTTTTATCTATCAGGAGGTAGTAGGGGTAGAGGGAAAATCGCCCCTCAGGCGACCCGTTCCAGGGCCTCCGTCAGCAGCCCCTGCAGCTCGGCGCGCAGCCGCACCACCTCCCCCATGATGATCAGCACCGGGCTCTGGCCCAGCAGGGCACGGGCGGCCTGCTCCAGGCCATCGAGCGTGGCCTCGTGCACCTGCTGGCGGGGGCTGCAGCCAGCCACCACCAGGGCCACCGGCAGCGCGCCCGGGGCCCCCGCCCTCAACATCCCTTCCCGAATGCGGGCCGCCCGCTCCAGCCCCATGTAGAACACCAGGGTGTGGCCCGCCCGGGTCAGCCCCTGCCAGCCCTGATAGTCGCGCTCGTCCATCAGGTGCCCCGTCACCAGGGTCAGAGAGCGGGCCAGCCCCCTGTGGGTCAGGGGAAGGAAGCTGCTGGCGGCGCACCCCAGGGCCGCCGTGATCCCCGGCACCAGCTCGGCCTCGATGCCGTGCCGGGCCAGGTGCAGCGCCTCCTCGCCGCCGCGCCCGAACACCAGGGGATCCCCTCCCTTGAGGCGCACCACCCGCTTGCCCGTGCGGGCCAGGGCCAGCAGCAGGGCGTTGATCTCCTCCTGGGTCGGGCTCGGCTCACCGCAGCGCTTGCCCACGTCGAAGCGGGCCGCACCGTGGGGAATGCGGGCCAGGATCTCGCTCCCCACCAGGCGGTCATAGACCACGACCTCTGCCGCCTCCAGACGGTGCAGGGCGCGCAGGGTCAACAATTCGAGGGGCCCGGGGCCCGCTCCCACCAGACTGATTTGGCTCATCTCAGGCTCCTTCTGTCCTGGCACCGCACTAAGCGGATGCCAGGAAAACATGTTTGATCAACAGCTTGCCGATTTCGGGCAGACAGGTGCCGCAGTTGCTGCCACAGCCGAGCAGGGCCTGCAGCCCCGCCAGCTCGCTCACCCCCTGCCGGGTGATGGCATCGACGATGCGCTGCTCCGAGACCCGCAGGCAGGAGCAGACCAGCCGGCTCTCCCCGGCCAGGGCCTGGTTCAGGGTCTGGCTCAGGGCCCCCGCCTGGAGCGGCGTGCCGAGCAGACTGGCCAGCAGGTCGACCTTGATGTCCGGGCGCCGCGCCCCCACCAGCAGGATCCCCTCGATACGATCTCCGGCCAGGGCCACGGCCAGCCACCCCTCCTTCATGGGCAGCCTGAGCCAGTGCCCCTCGGCCCCCAGCCGTTGCCACAGGATCTCTGTGCTCTCTGACCAGGAGGCCAGCAGGGTGCAGTTCCCCTCGGGCAGGGGACGCCTGGCCCACCAGTCCACCGGCTCGCGCCACTCACCACGGCCACACCAGAGCCCTTGCCAGCGGGTGAGCTGCGCCCTGGCCTGCACACGCCCCTGTTTGAACATCGGCTGGCCGGAAAGGGGATCCACCACGGGGGCGATGAGGCGGTTGACCGCCCCCTGGCTGCACTGGCTGTCGGTCCAGTGCATGGGCAGGAAGGCCTCCCCCTCCCTGAGCCCCTCATCCAGCCCCACCAGCAGCAGCGCCTCCCCAAGCCCGTTGCAAAGGCGCACCAGATCCCCCTCCTTCACGCCAAGCGCCAGCAGGCTGGCGGCCCCCATTCGCACCCTGGGCCAGGGCTCGGCCTCCTGCAACCGGGGCACGTGGCCGGTGCGGGTCATGGTGTGCCACTGATCCCGCAGGCGGCCACTGTTGAGGAGCAGGGAGACAGCCCCTGCAAGCGGGGGCGTTTCTGGCTGCTCGGGGAAGCGCTGGGCCAGGGGCAGCAGGCGGGCCCGACCATCCGGGGTGGCAAAGCGCCCATCCTCGAACAGGCGATCCCGCCCACGGGGCCAGTCGGCGTTGACGGGCCAGCGCAGGGGAGAAAGGGCCTCGAATTCGGCGCGGGTGAGCCCCGCCAGGCCCGAGATGTCGAACTGGCGGGATCCGTCGTTCTCAAAGCCGGAGAGGGCGGCATGCTCGCAGAAGATCTCGTGCTCGTGCTCATAGGCGAACCCCTCGCCAAAGCCGAGCCGACGGGCGAGCCGGGTCAGGGCCCACCAGTCGGGCCTGGCCTCCCCCGGCAGGGGCAGGAAGGCGCGCTGGCGGCTGATGGTGCGCTCGGAGTTGGTGACGGTGCCGCTCTTCTCTCCCCAGGCGGCGGCAGGCAACAGCAGGTGGGCGAGGCGCGCCGTGTCGGTGTTGGCCGTTACCTCGGAGACCACCAGCAGCTCGCAGCGGCTCAGGGCCTCGCGCACCCGGTTGCCGTCCGGCAGGGAGACCGCCGGGTTGGTGCCGAGCACCCAGAGCGCGCGGATCTCCCCCCGGTGCACCGCCTCGAACAGCTCGACGGCCTTGTGCCCCGGCCCGCGCACCATGGTCGGGCTTCCCCAGAAGCGCTGTACCCGATCGCACTCGGCCTCGCCAAAGCCCATGTGGGCGGCGAGCTGAGTCGCGAGCCCTCCCACCTCGCGCCCTCCCATGGCGTTGGGTTGCCCCGTCATGGAGAAGGGAGCCGCCCCCGGCTTGCCGATGCGACCGCACATCAGGTGGGCGTTGATGATGGCGTTGGCCTTGTCCACCCCCTGGTTGGACTGGTTGATCCCCTGGCAGAACAGGGTGACGGTCTTGGGGGTACGGGCAAAGAGCTGGTAGAAACCGAGCAGATCGCTGCGGGAGAGGCCGCAGCTGCGGGCCACCTCGTCCAACTGCCAGGCGGGGTCGTCCAGCGCCCCCGCCAACGCCTCGAAGCCGCTCACGTGCTGCGCCACATAAGCCTTGTCCCAGCCATCGACATCGAGCAGGAAGCGGCACAGGCCGTTCCAGAGCGTCACGTCGCTGCCGGGTTTGAGGGCGAGATGCAGATCTCCCTGCTCCGCCGTCATGGTGCGGCGGGGATCCAGCACCACCAGCTTGAGCTCGGGGCGCCGCGCCCTGGCCTGCTGCAGGCGGCGAAACAACACGGGATGGGTCCAGGCGGTGTTGGCACCGGTGAGCACCACCAGATCGGCGAGCTCGAGATCCTCGTAACAGGCGGGCACCAGATCCTCCCCGAAGGCGCGCTGGTGGGCCACCACCGCCGACGACATGCAGAGCCGGGAGTTGGTGTCCACGTTGGCACTGCCCAGATACCCCTTCATCAGCTTGTTGGCGACGTAGTAATCCTCGGTGGTGAGCTGGCCCGACAGATAGATGCCGATGGCACCCGGCCCGGACTCGGCCAGGATGGCGGCAAAACGCGCAGCCAGGGTGTCCAGGGCCTCTTCCCAGCCGATGCGCTGCCCCATCCAGCGCGGATAGAGCAGGCGATCGGGAAAGGCCAGGCTCTCCAGCAGGCTGGCCCCCTTGACGCACAGGGCGCCGCCGTTGGCCGGATGCTGCTCATCCCCCTGCAACTGCCAGTTGTCGCCCTCCCGGCTCAGCCGGATGCCGCACCCCACTCCGCAATAGGCACAGGTGGTCTTCATTCCCTTGCTCCTTGTCATGTGTCTGACGAAGGGCCCATAAAAAAAGCGTCCGCCCCCCTGCGGGGACGGACGCCTTTGTCCGGATGCCTCATCGTCTTGTATGGGGAAATAACTGCAAACCCCGCGCCAGGATGCAAGGGGCGCCGCCATTGCGCATCAGGGGGTCGGGCTGCGCCGCCACGGTGCAGCCGCCCCCTTGTTGGGCCCGCCTTGCGGGAATCCGCCCCGCACGCTGGGCAAGGGGCCCACCGGGGGTATAATGCGCCGCCACACAGGAGAGAGAGATGAAAGTGTCAGATGAAGGCGCCACCGGGCAGCACTGGGCAGATGCCCGGGAGGGAGAGGACTATTGCGCCATCGGACTGGTCAATCCCAAATCCCCGGAGAACGTGGGCGCCGTGATGCGGGCCGCCGGCTGCTACGGGGCGGACGAGGTCTACTACACGGGGCAGCGCTTCGAGCTGGCACGCCGTTTTGTCACCGACACCAAGCAGATGGTGGAGAAGATCCCCCTGCTCGGGGTCGAGGCGCTGCTGGACTTCGTGCCCGAGGGCTGCACCCCTGTGCTGGTGGATCTGATCGAGGGGGCCACGCCCCTGCCGGATTACGTGCACCCCGAAAGAGCCTTCTACATCTTCGGCCCGGAGGATGGCACCCTGGAACCCGCCCGCTTCGCGGCGGTGAAGGAGGTCATCTATGTGCCAACTCAGGGTTGCATGAACCTGGCCGCCTCGGTCAACGTCATCCTCTATGACCGGTTGGCCAAGACGCTCAGCGCCAAAGGCTGAGGGCGGGGCAAGACGTTATCTATGTGGCCAGACCGACAGGCTGCATGCACCTCACCGCCTCGGTCAACGTCATCCTCTATGACCGGTTGGCCAAGACGCTCAGAGCCAAAGGCTGAGGCAGGACAAGAGGGGCCCGATGACGGTATCAGGCCCGACAGCTAGGGCTGTGGCTTGTTCGCCCGCACCACCTGCTCCCTGAGAAAGTCCTGGTAGTAGTCGTAGAGCTTGTTCTGCCGATAGATCTCCGCCAGCTTGCCCTGCCTTATCAGGGTGCGCATGCCGGGATCCCAGAGCCCGTGCAACTGCCTGCCCTTCGGGGTATCGGCGAAGATGGGGTAGGTCGGGATCCAGCGCAGGAATACCTGTACCAGCTCGGGGGGAAGGGAGCCTTCGGGGTAGAGGGCGCCGTCGGTCAGGTAGTAGCGGTAACGCCCCTTGATCAGCAATTGCAGCGCCATCTCGTGGCTGTCTATCTCGAACCAGCGCATCGGCTCCGGGATGAACTTGTCAAAGGCCCACCCCCTCAGCCAGAGCACCTCCTGCTCCTTGAGGCTGTGCTCCCCTGCCCAGTGCGGCAGCCAGCGCTTTTGCATCACCACGCTCACGTAGTCCGCCGAGTCGGGGTAGTCGGGCTGATGGACCCCGGGCACCTCTCCCCGATAGACCCCCATCGCCATGTCCCCCTCCTTTTTCGACACCACCGCCAGTGCCCGTTTGTAAGGCACCATGTGAAGCTTCACCTCGTGCCCCAGGGGTTCATAGATGGCTCGAACCACATCCAGATAGACCCCCTTGCCGTCCCGGTGACAGAAGCCGGGCCAGTCGTCGCAATAGACGTGTATGGTGTCTGCCCGCACGAACGAGGTGATCAGCAGGCAACAGAACAGAAAAAGACGAACCATGAATATCCTCAGTGATATGGCACTCGGCAGATGCTCACCGCCGGACGGCCCGTTCAGGCATACAGATAGCATAGAAAAACAGAGTCCCGGCCGACATTTTCCCCGTTTTGCGAGCGGGTCGAGGGTTATTGTCGCCCCACAGCGTATCATGGCAAACAAGATTCATTAGTAGCCCAACCTGAGGGGAGATTCTCATGCCAACCATCAAATCCCTGCTCTGCCCCGTCGATTTCTCCGAGATGTCCAGAGCGGTACTCGACTACGCCGTCTTCATGGCCAACACCCACCAGGCCGAGCTCAAACTGGTCCACGTGGTGGATCAGCTGCACGGCTTCGACAGCTACAAGATCCTGCACATGACGGCCATCGAGATCACCCACGAGATGGAGCGTCAGGCCAAGAGCCAGCTCAAGGAACTGGTCGCCTGCCTGCCGATTCCGGCCAAATTCGAGGTCCGTTTTGGCCGCGCCGCCGATGAAATCGTCCTCCAGGCGAAGGAAGACAAGGTGGATCTCGTGGTCATGGGCAGCCATGGCCGCTCCGGCATCACCCACCTGCTGGTGGGCAGCGTGGCGGAATCCGTGGTGCGCCACGCTCCCTGCCCTGTGCTGGTGGTCCGCAAATAATCCCCGCCTGATGCGCCAAGGCCAGCATATGCTGGCCTTTTTGCTGTTCATTGCCATGGGATACTCATCTCAGAACCGGTGCACGAGGGATAACGAGAGGTCGTCGGCAAGGTAGAGCGCCGCCCACCACTCCTGGTGACGCCCTCGCAGCAGGCTCGCGGGCAAGGTCTCAGCCATGGGCATAGATGACGCTCCCTCCCTTGATGGTGTCGATGATCGCCCTGGACTGCTCCCTTGGCAGGGCCGGGCATCCCCAGCTGCGCCCCAGCTTGTCAAACTTCTGCAGATGTCTGGGGCTGGCGTAGTCCGCCCCGTGCACCACGATGGCGCGCTTGCGGGCATTGCTGTTCTTGCCGGGACTGAGGCCATCGAGACGCAGGGAGTAACCGTGCTTGCCCTGATAGGTCTCGGCGGTGCGGTAGACTCCCAGGGAACTTTGCCGGGAATTCATCTGATTGGAGAACTGGCGGGCGGCCAGCTCCCCCGAATTGCGGCCGTGGCTGACCCAGGTGTGGTAGAGCAGCTTGTGGCGCTTGACGTCGATGACGAACAGCCGGCGCATGGTCGAGGGCTTGCTGTAGTCGATGATTGTGAGAATGGGTTTTCGCTTGTGGCGCACGCTCTGGTAACCGTCCAGGGCCTTGCGAAACACGCGGCTGTCGAGCTTGCCCGCCAGCCCGAGCTGACGATAGAGATCCTGGTCCCAGCTGGCGTGGCTGGCGCCGCTGAAACAGAGCGCCCCCAGCAGCAGTGGCAGGCTCAGCCAGAGGCTGCCCCACCACGCACTCCTATCCTGTCCCTTCATCCTTGAAGTTGCTCCCCTTGCTGTCGCTGGCCTGATGCCCCGGGTGACACCGCATCCTGCTGGATAGTTATATGCAAGCCATTGATTGCGAGCAATAAAAAAGCACAAAAATGCCGACCTGAGTCGGCATTGTCCTGCTTGCTGAGCGTGCCTGGATCAGGCACGGCTGAGATAATCCGCCTGCCCCACCCACTTGTAGCTGGTGAGTTCGGTCAGCCCCATGGGGCCACGGGCGTGAAGCATCTGGGTCGAGACCGCCACCTCGGCCCCGAGGCCAAACTGGCCACCGTCGGTGAAGCGGGTGGAGGCGTTGACATAGACCGCCGCCGAACCGGCCCCGTTGACGAAACGCTCGGCATTGGCGAGGGAGTTGGTCAGGATGGCATCGGAGTGGCCGGCGTTGTGCTCGCGCATATGGGCGAGCGCCTCGTTGACGTCCGCCACCACCTTGACCCCCAGGGTCAGCCCCAGCCACTCGGTGTCGAAATCTTCCGGCCCCGCGTCGCACAGGTTGTCGCTGCCAGCCAGCAGCGCCATGGCATTGGGCGCGCCCACCAGGGTCACCTTGCGCTCGTTCATCAGAGCCACCAGTTGCGGCAGCAAGGTGGCCGCCACCTTCTCGTGTACCAGCAGGGTATCGAGGGCGTTGCAGGCGGAGGGGCGCTGCACCTTGGCGTTCTCGATGACCGCCAGGGAACGCGCCAGATCGGCGCTCTCGTCCACGAAGATATGGCTGATACCGAACCCGCCGATGATGACGGGGATGGAGCTGTTCTCCTTGCACATCTTGTGAAGACCCGCGCCGCCGCGGGGGATGATCATGTCCACGTAGCGGTCGAGGCGCAGCAACTCGGCCACCAGCGCCCTGTCCGGGTTGTCGATGTACTGCACCGCCGCCTCGGGCAGGCCGGACGCCGCCAGGGCATGCTGGATCACCCGCACCAGCTCCAGGTTGGAGTGGAAGGTCTCGCGACCGCCGCGCAGAATGCTGGCGTTGCCGGTCTTGAGGCAGAGGCTGGCGATGTCGATGGTGACGTTGGGGCGCGCCTCGTAGATGACGCCGATGACCCCGATGGGCACCCGGCGACGGGAGAGGCGCAGGCCGTTCTCCAGCACCCGGCTGTCGATTTCGGCCCCGACCGGATCATCCAGGGTGATCACCTTGCGCACATCCGCCACTATGCCGGCAAGGCGCGCCGGGTTGAGCAGCAGGCGATCCAGCATGGCTTCCGTGAGCCCCGCCTCGCGCCCGGCGGCGATGTCTTTCTCGTTGGCCGCCAGGATCTGGGCACTGCGTGCTTCCAGTTCATCGGCGATGGCCGCCAGCGCCCGGTTCTTCTGTGCCGTGCTGACGGTGGCCAGTTGATAGGCGGCTTCACGGGCCGCCTGCCCCATTTTCTCCAGACTCATCACAGTTCCCTTTTGTTTATGCGGTGCCGCACTGTTCAGAGCAGCACCATGTCATCACGGTGGATGGCCACGGCCCCATAGCCGTAACCCAATACCTGTTCAATCTGATCCGAGTGGACACCGCGCAGCCGATCCAGCTCCAGATGGTCGTAACGGCAGATACCGCGAGCCAGCTCGCTCCCCTTGGGATCCAGGATACGCACCACGTCGCCGCGCACGAAATCTCCCTTCACCGCGACGATGCCCTTGGGCAGCAGGCTGGATCCCTTCTCCTGCATGGCGGCCACGGCCCCCTGATCCACCTGCACTTCGCCGTGAGGAGGGGGCCCTGCCAGGATCCAGCTCTTGCGCCCTTCCAGGGGGGATGCCAGAGCCGGGAACAGGGTCCCCACCCGCTCCCCGGCGGCGAGTCGGCCGATCACTTCCGGGATCTGGCCGGTGGCGATCACCACGTCCACCCCGGCCCGGCGCGCCACGTCGGCCGCCTGCAGCTTGGTGGCCATGCCACCGGTGCCAAGGCCGCTCACGCTGTCACCGGCAAGGGAGCGCAGGGTGTCGTCTATGGTCTGCACCTCTTCGATGAGCTGGGCATCCGGGTTGGTGCGCGGGTCGGCGGTGAAGAGCCCCTTCTGATCCGTGAGCAGGATCAGCAAGTCCGCATCCGCCAGGATGGCGGCACGGGCGGAGAGGTTGTCGTTGTCCCCCACCTTGATCTCGGCGGTGGCCACGGCGTCGTTCTCGTTGATGACGGGGATGATGCGGTGATCGAGCAGAGTGCGCAGGGTGTCGCGGGCATTGAGGTAGCGCTCCCTGTCTTCCAGGTCGGCGCGGGTCAGCAGCATCTGGCCGATGTGCAGCCCGTAGAGGTTGAACAGGTCCTGCCATACCCGGATGAGCTGGGTCTGACCCACCGCCGCCAGCATCTGTTTGTTCGGCAGGGTAGGCGCCAGCGGAGGGTGGCCCAGATGCTCGCGACCGGCGGCGATGGCCCCCGACGTGACCAGCACGACACGGTGCCCGTGTCGATGCAAGGCGGCACATTGTCTGACCAGCTCGACCATGTGGGCACGGTTGAGGCGGGCAGATCCCCCGGTGAGCACGCTGGTGCCCAGTTTGACGACTATGGTTCTGTTTTCCATGGGAACGAAGGGTTAGAAAAGTAAGGAATCCCTTTATACCCACGGCCCCCCTGCCCTGCAAGGCAATTAAGCCTCGCCAGGCAGTTGCGGGCTCGGTGACAAAGCATCGGGGTACCCCGCACCGGAAAGATGCGGGGGTTGGGGATCAGGCTGCCGTCACGCTCAGTTCGGCAGTCACCTGCTTCGCGGGGGAGAGGGTGCACTCCAGCTGGGTCAACTTGCCGCTGATGAGCTTGTAGAAATGTTGCAGGGTGCGTTCCACTTCCGCCTGATGCTTCTTGGGCAGCGCCTTGTCGATCCACTCCCCGTCCGCGTTGTAGAACCCCGTCTGATAGTGGTAGCTGAAGCTGTGATCCTCCTGCTCCAGCACCAGCCACCAGCCCCAGAACTCCCGCTTGTCCGGGGCAGGCTTGGCGCTGACGCAGACGGACAGGCAGTCAAAGCGGTAGCGGCCCTCCTCGCACAGGTCTTCACGCAAATAGGGGCCAATGGCCGCGAACTGCCGAAGCAATCGCTTGTAAGTCACTCTTTCCGACATGCTAACCTCCCTGTTGAACAAGCCATACCATCACATGGTGATGTTACATTTTTAGTTTTATATCATGTACATAAGTGCTTTTTGAGCCAATCTACCGTCTCTTTCAGTGCCTCGTCATAGACCTCGAGCAGTGGCTGCTTGTCAAACACCACCGCCTTGCCGTTGCGACTCGCAGCGGCCAATGCCCGGACATCCTGCTCGGGACAAATAAAATCTTTCTTGTGCCCGATACTCAATATCGGCACGGAAGTGCGACTCCCCAGCAATCCCTGGGTCTTGAGGGAGAAGACCTGACACTTGGTGCGCAGCAGATCCCACTGGGCCGCGTCCGCCCCCAGCCGGTTCGCCAGCCCGTCGCGCATCATGCGCGGGCAGCGGGCGAACATCTCCTGATTGGTGAACACCTGGTTGATGCCGGCACCGATGCAGACCACGGTCCGAAGCTTGAACGGCTCGACGAAGGCGAGGCGGG
>NZ_CAWMFQ010000341.1:15734-42035 GCF_963866995.1 Aeromonas sp. ZOR0002
ACCATGGCGATGCGCTGGTGATCGACCCAGGCCACCTCCGAGAGGTAGTTGAGCACCGCCTGGTGCAGGCGGCTGGTGTCCTGCACCAGGGGCCAGTGCTCGGCATAGCCGGTGCCCGGCATGTCCAGGGAGAGCATCCCGATGCCATGGGGCTCGAGACACTTGAAATAGAAGTTGAGGAAGTCCACCTGAAGCGAATCGATGCCACCGCTGACGATGACCAGGGGCACAGGTTTCTCGGTGGTGGGCAGATGCAGGTAGCCCTGGATGGTCTTGCCCCGAAACGGGACCTGCAACTCCTTGAGGGGCACCTTGAACAGGCGCCCAGCCTCGCGATAGGCCATGTTGCCGAGCAACTGGGCCTGATCCGCCAGCTCGTCGTGCTTGAGGTGGGGGTAGCTTGCGATGGAGTAGTAGCGCACTGCCTTGAGCAGGCTCTTCAGCGCCGCGGCGCGATCCCCTTCCCCCAGCAGCGTCCGCCCCGTATTGAAATAACGGCCAGCGAGCTGGCTCCACTCATAGACCCAGTTGCCGGGCACATAGCCCTTGATGGTGTCCAGATAGCGTTCGTGGCTGCGCTCCCCCTGCCCCATGGCGATGTGCGCCAGGGTCTGCTCCACCTCGACGGGATCGGCCCCCTGCCAGGCCCAGGTCGGTCTGCGCAGCAGGCGATACCAGCGGGGCGACAGGGCGCCATCGATGAAGCTGTCAGACAGTGCGCTGTCTTGCTCGTCGACGGGGCTCGAGTTGGAGACTTCGGAAGTTTCCAATACCTTTTTGACCCGGGTAAACAGCTTTTCCGTCAGATTGGTATCGTCGTTTGGTTCCAAAATGGTGGCTCTTCTGTCTCAAACAATGTCCCATCTTAACCACTTTTCACATCGAGCAGCCACACCATAAACGCATTGAGCCCCAAAAGGGGCTCAATGTGGTCAACCTTGCATCACGACGGATCAGTCCGCTCCCGAATGCCGGGGAGTCACTGGTCGCGACCGGTGCGGCGATTACGCTTCGTCGCAGATCGGCTTGGCGAACTCCAGCGCCATGTCCCAGGGCTGTTCAATCCAGGTATCCTGCGGAATGGCGACTTCGAAGTCATCCACCAGGGGTTCGCCCATGGGCTTGGCGAAGATGGTGATGAACTTGGCTCTGGGGTAGAGCTCGCGGATCGCCTTGGCGGTGCCGCCGGTGTCAACCAGATCGTCCACCACCAGCCAGCCTTCGCCGTCACCTGCGGTGGTGGCAGCCTTCACCACCACCAGCTCGCGCTGGTTGTCGTGGTCATAGCTGGAGATGCAGAGGGTTTCGACATTGCGAATGCCAAGTTCGCGGGCCATCAGGGCCGCAGGCACCAGACCACCGCGGCTGACGGCGATGATCCCTTTCCACTGGCTGACAGGCAGTTGACGACGGGCCAGACGGCGCGCTTCGCGTTGCAGGTTATCCCACGATACATAGAACTTTTTTGGCATGCTATCGATCTCAACGAGTTATAAAGCAATCACTTATGAGGCGAAACCCGGCAAAGAGACGGGTTCAGGTCAATTCTGGCACCCCGTTTCCCGAATTTTGCTTGCACTTTTTCGGCCTCGGGGCTGACGCCTCGGCGGCAAAAACGGATGCAATGCGAACAGGGATGAGGTGTAGCTGGCGGCCATGTCGGGTGGACTCCCGATCTCGGGCCGGCTGTTGGGCCGGTATGATAGCACTCTTTATGGATAAATTGAGCGGCAAACGTATGCGAAAAACAGGAAATGTCCGCCATCTTCCGCTCTGTCGCCCTTTTGGGAGGGCTCCGGCGACACCGACAGGTTAGCCGTTTGACACACATCCCATGACATTCGGGCAAAAAAATAGCAGGGGGAGGAGAGGTTCCTCACACACCTGCTGCTGTTACCTGTGACGCCTGCGAGCCTTAACGGCGGGTAGCGTAGGGATTCGGGTAGTTGAAACCCTGGGTATAGAGAGATTGGGCAAACCAATAGGTTGAATTGCTGCCTGACATCATAAACTCCTGATTGCTTAACAAGTTACGTACCTTAATGCGGGTTCACATCCTTGAACTGACACTCGGTTCCATGGAGGCGCACTTGCTTTGCTTCGGTTCCCTGGAGGCATTGATTGTCATCCTGACAAGTGGGCTGGCCACGGCGGCTAATTTACCACCCGGCGCCCAAAAGACAATATTTTTGTGACTGGAATCACAAAATTGATGTTGTGCTGACACGAATAAGGCAGGCAGTGAAGTTCGCCATCCATGCTCCCTTTCCCAGCACAAGCAGAGCGTCATTTGCGCTGATCGCTCACATTTTTGCGTGATTGACTGTATTATCGTTATCCTCTTCCCCGGCCCGCAGAGTGGGGCCCGACATTTTCCATGCTGGTAAGGAGTCCCGACGTGGCACAGCTCAGTTCTCTGTCTCCCAAGTTGATTTGGCAATTCTTCGAGCAGATCTGCTCCATCCCTCACCCCTCCAAGCACGAAGCCCAGCTGAGCGCCTGGATCGTGGCGTGGGCCCAGGGAGAAGGCCTGGCGGTCAAGCAAGATGCCGTCGGCAACATCATCATCAAGAAACCGGCCACACCGGGGATGGAAAACCGCAAGGCCGTGGTGCTGCAAGCCCACATCGACATGGTGCCCCAGGCCAACGCCGACACCCAGCACGACTTCACCACCGATCCCATCGATGCCTACATCGACGGTGAATGGGTCACTGCCCGCGGTACCACCCTGGGTGCCGACAACGGCATGGGCATGGCGGGCTGCCTGGCCGTGCTGGCCGACAAGACCATCAAGCACGGCCCGCTGGAAGTGCTGCTGACCACCGACGAAGAGACCGGCATGACCGGCGCCTTCGGTCTGGAAGCGGGCTGGCTGGAAGGCGAGATCCTGCTCAATACCGACTCCGAAGAGGATGGCGAGGTCTACATGGGCTGCGCCGGCGGGGTGGATGCCAATATCCGCTTCCCCCTGGAGCTGGTCGCTGCCACCGAGGGGGAAGGATTCGAGCTGCAGGTCAAGGGCCTGCGCGGCGGCCACTCCGGGGTCGACATCCATCGCGGCCGCGGCAACGCCAACAAGCTGCTGGTCCGTCTGCTCAAGGCCGCCGAACCGCTGGGGGTGCGCCTTGGCGATCTCAGCGGCGGCACCCTGCGCAACGCCATCCCCCGCGAGGCCCGTGCCAGCCTGCTGGTGCCCGCCGCCAGCGTGGCTGACTTCAAGGCTCTGGTAGACCGCTACGCCGGCATCTATCAAAGCGAGCTGGCCGCCACCGAGGCCAACCTCACCGTGCTGCTCACCGCCCGGGAGAAACCGGCCCAGCTCATGAGCGAGTCCCTGCAAAGCCGCCTGCTGGATGCCCTGATGGCCTGCCCGAACGGGGTGATGCGCATGAGCGACGCCATCCCGGGCGTGACCGAGACCTCCACCAACCTGGGTGTCATCAAGACACTCGAGGGGGAAGTCTATGTGCAGTGCCTGATCCGCTCCCTCATCGATTCCGGTCGCGAGAACATCGAGCAGATGACCCGCTCCCTGTTCACCCTGGCCGGCGCCAGCTGCGAGTTCACCGGCGCCTACCCGGGCTGGGCACCGAACGTGGACTCACCGGTCATGGCGCTGGTACGCAACAGCTACCAGACCCTGTTTGGCGAGATGCCGAACGTCATGGTGATCCATGCAGGCCTCGAGTGCGGTCTGTTCAAGAGCGCCTACCCGGACTGGGACATGGTCTCCTTCGGCCCGACCATCCGTGGCGCCCATGCACCGGGGGAGAAAGTACACATCCCGGCGGTCGAGCGTTTCTGGCAACTGCTGGTTCACGTGCTGGAACATATCCCGGCCAAGTAAGCCAGCTCACGACCATACCGATGCCCCGCCCCGTGCGGGGCATCTTTTTTGTGCTCCCTCCTCGGCCACCTCTCTCATATCCCCGACTCCATACGTGGCACTGGCATGAAACCGTATCCATGAACAGGTCTGCATTTGAAAACCCTTTCCATGATTTATGTAAATTTACAACACAAAAAGTTGATCCAGCTCACATATGCCCCTAGGATCAGAACGTGACCAAGGTCACACAACCCATGAACCACAGAGAAACGAGGTCATCATATGTTCGAGAATCTGGCAGTGCTGTTCCACCTGAAGGGTGCAACCAGCAAGAAAGGTGCTGAAGAGAAAGACACTTATGCGCCTGCAACCCGCAATTACTACTTCCGTTATGGCGCCTGATATCGCCTGTCCGGAAGTTGAAATTAGCAACGTAATAAAACTACAAAACAACTCAGCAATCCACACAGCAGCCACCCCCATCGGGGCGCTGTCCTGCCCGGGCCAGAATTTCCACGGCCAAACCTGAACTCCAACCATGAAGATGGGGCCCGCAGGCCCCATTTTTTTATTCCGTTTCCGCCTTTATTGCGCCTCCTCGGTGCCACCTTGCCGCGATGCCGGTTGCGACGTGGCGGGCGCCGGCATCATATCGCCTTTCCCAGTGGCACCGCCTCCTGCACGGGCAAGGGGAAATGGCAGGCCACCTGATGCCCCTGCCCTCCGCACGCCTCAAGGGCGGGCGAGCGGGTGCGGCACAGATCCGTTGCATGGGGGCAGCGCTGGTGAAAGTGGCAGCCACTCGGCGGCGAGATGGGGGACGGCACATCCCCCGTCAGCAGGATACGCTGGCTGCGCCGCCGTGGATCCGGCACCGGAATGGCGGAGATGAGCGCCTGGGTATAGGGATGGCGTGGTGCCAGGTAGAGTGCCTGGGCCTCGGCCAGCTCGACGATCCGGCCCAGATACATCACCGCAATCCTGTCCGAGATGTGCTTGACCACCGACAGGTCATGGGCGATGAAGATGATGGCGAGGTTCATCTCCCGCTGCAGATTGAGCAGCAGGTTCACGATCTGGGACTGCACCGACACGTCGAGCGCCGACACCGCCTCGTCACACACCAGCAGCTTGGGCTTGAGGGCGATGGCGCGGGCGATGCCGATACGTTGGCGCTGGCCACCAGAGAACTCATGGGGATAGCGATCCACCGCGCTGCCGGGCAAACCGACTTTCTCCAGCAGCTCCTGCACCCATGTCCGGCGCTGTTCGGCGTTGCCCTTGCCGTGGATGATGAAGGGCTCCTCCAGGATCTGCCCCACCGTGTGGCGGCTGTTGAGGGATTCTGCGGGATCCTGGAACACGATCTGCATCTCCTGACGCAGGGATCGCATCTCCTTGGGCGAGAGGTGGGTGATGTCACGCCCCTCGAAGGTGATGGAGCCGGCGCTCGGCTCGAACAGCTTGAGCAACGAACGCCCCAGGGTGGACTTGCCGCATCCCGACTCCCCCACCAGGCCAAGGGTCTCCCCCTGCCTGAGATCAAAGCTGATGCCATCCACCGCGTAGACGGTGTATTGCTTGCGCAAGAAACCGCCACCCATCTTGAAATGCTGCTTTAAATTGCTTACCGACAACAAGCTGGTCATGACTTCCATCCCCGACGATTCATGGCAGCAAACGACCTGGTCGCCTTCCCGCCGCCTGGCTGCCCTGCGACACCCCGTCCCCACACCAGACCGTTCATAGGCTCACCTCCTTCCAGTGGTGGCAGGCCACCCCGTGACGTTCGCTCAACTGCTCGGTCACCGGTATGGTCTCCACGCAAAGGGGCGTGGCATGGGGGCAGCGGTTTGAGAAACGGCACCCCGCCGGCATCTCGTGCAGGGCGGGCACCTGACCCTTGATGGTCTTGAGCAGGCTCTTTGGCACATCTTCCAGACGCGGGATCGAGGCCATCAGACCATGAGTATAGGGATGGCGCGGGTGGTCAAACAGTTCATAGATATCGGCCCGCTCCACCGCTCGCCCGGCATACATCACCACCACCTCGTCGCACAGCTCCGCCACCACCCCGAGATCGTGGGTGATGAAGATGATGGCCATGCCGGTCTGGGCTTGCAGCTCCTTCATCAGATCCAGGATCTGGGCCTGGATGGTCACATCTAGCGCCGTGGTCGGCTCGTCGCAGATGAGCAGCGCAGGTTCGCAGGCCAGCGCCATGGCGATCATCACCCGCTGACGCATGCCACCGGAAAGATTGTGGGGATAAGCCGCGAAACGCTGGGCAGGCTCGGGGATCCCCACCTTCTTCAACATGGCGATGGCGGCGTCACGGCGCTGGGCCTTGCTGTAATCGGGGCGGTGGAGGCGAAACACCTCCATCAGTTGATCGCCAACCGTCTGCACCGGGTTGAGGGCCGTCATGGGCTCCTGAAAGATCATGGAGATACGGTTGCCGCGCACCTTGTACATCTGCTCCGGCGGCAGATTGAGCAGCTCCTCCCCCTGAAAGCGGATGGAACCAGCCACCACCTGACCGTGGGGCCTTGGCAGCAACCCCATGATGGCCAGCGAGGTGACGCTCTTGCCGCAGCCGGACTCGCCGACTATCCCCAGGGTCTTGCCCGGGGCGACCTGGAAGCTGACCCCGTCGAGCACCTTGATCTTGCCGTCGTCGACGGCGAACTCCACCTCGAGATCCCGCACCTCGAGGATGGGGGATAGAGACTGCCCCTCATGATCTCTGGTGCCGGGGGCGGTGGCCTGTGTGTTGGGCATGACTGCTGCTCCCTTCTGGGCCACATCAATGGTGTGCATAGGTCTTGTCGATCAGGGTGATGGGGGCCAGCGACTTGCCGTCAGCCTTGGCCTTCTGGGTCTCCTCCTTCACCTTGGGATCGATCCAGAGCAGGCCGCCACTGCTGTGGGGGTAGCCATCCATGGGCCAGTAGAGCAGATCCGGGGTGTTGCGGGTGGCGGGCACCTCCGGCAGCATCACATAGCGCCAGCTGCTGGCTCGCACGTAGTTGAGCTGAACGCCGGGCACGAAGATGGCGAGATCATAGATGCGCTGCTGGATCTGGTGGGAAAGCGCGGCCCGCTTGTCCATGTCGAACTCGACGTTGTAGGCGTCGATCAGGCTGTCGAGCGCTTTGTCAGCCACGTTGAACAGGTTGTTGGTCTGGGGCTTGTTGGCGTTGTCGGAGTGGAAGGACTCCCAGTATTGCGGATAGAGACCACCGCCCCCCCAGCCAAGCCAAGCCGCCTCGTGTTTCTTCTCCAGCATCACCTTGAAGCCGGTGGCGCCATCCACCAGATTGAGCTCCAGATCCAGGCCCGCCTTCTTGGCCTCTTCCTTGAGCACGGTCAGCCGCTTGGAGTGCTCCTGGCTGGTGTAGGTGAGGGCCAGGGTGAGCCGCTCTCCCTTGTCGTTTTGCAGGATGCCGTCCGGTCCCTGCTTGCCGTAACCGCCCTTGGCGAAGTACTCCCGTGCCTTGGCGATGTCGTAGGCCCGCTCAGGGAGCGCGATGTCGGTGAAGGCCCCGAAGCCAGAGCCGAAGGTGGTAGCGCGGTCATAATCGCCGTGCAGCACCGTCTCTATCATCTTGTCGATGTTGAAGGCGTGCTGGATACCGAGCCGCACGTTGAGATCCGCCAGCTTGGGATTGGCCACGTTGAGGTGAACCCCCTGCCCCCCCTGCTTGGTATCGGTCATGGCCATCACCTTCTGCACGTATCCCTGCTTGTACTCCGGTGTGACCGCCTTCTCATGCCACCAGTTGGGCAGGATCATCTCGAAGGTGTCCAGCTCCCCCTTGAGGAAGTGGCGGAACGCGATGTTGTGGTCGCGGATCACCTGCACCTTGATGGTGTCGAGGTTGAACCTGTGCTGGTTGTAGCGATCGTCTTTTGCCCACCACTCCTTCTGCTTGCTGAAGGTGACGGACTTGCCCTTCTTCACGTCGCTCATCACGTAGGGGCCCGTGGTGGGTACCACGGCCCAGTTGTACTGCTTCACCCAGTTCGGGCCCATCTTGTAGTAGTGCTTGGGCTGGGGCCACAGCTCGGTGGTGTTGAGGAGATCGAGCTTGGCCTTGCGGCTGCCCGCCTTGACCAGGATGGTGTGGTCGTCAATCTTCTCCACCGCCACCACCTCGGTGGTGTAGTAGTTGTTGAACCAGGGGCCCTTGATGTCCTTGGAGCGCATCATCTCGTAGCCGAAGGTGTAGTCATCGGCGGTGACCGGCTTGCCGTCGGACCACTTGGCGCGCGGGTCGAGCCTGAAATAGACGGTCTGGCTGTCCGGCGCGATGGCCCAGGCATTCGCCAGGGCCGGAATGGGGTTGCCCGTGTTGGGATGGAAGCTGATGAGCCTCATCTGGTTGTCGAGGATGAAGGAGCGGAACGAGCCGTTGGAATCCGGCCCCACAGTGCGAAACGTCAGCGGGAAGCTGTCGACGAAGAGATTGAGGTTGCCGCCGGGCAGCGCCTTGGGAGAGGCGAACACGGGGTCGGTGTCGTTGGTCTCCCACTTGAGATCCGCGGGCAGGCTGGCTGCCCACACCCAGGATCCGTTCAACAGCAGAAAGAGAGCACCTGCCCATTTGATTTTATTGTTCATGTTTGACTTCCTGGTCATGCCCCTGCACTGGGGGCGTCTTCATTAAGGGTCCTGTCGATGTGCCCTGGCAAGGCGCCACCGCTCACTGATAACGGGTAAATTTGCGCGGATCGAACGCCTCCCGGATGGCCTCCCCGATGAAGGAGACCATGATGAGCACCAGGCTCACCGCCGCCACCACCGAACTCACGATCCAGATGGCGTCGAGGTTGTTGATCCCCTGGGAGAGCAGCTCCCCCCAGCTCGGGGTCGGCGGCGCCAGGCCAAAGCCCAGGTAGTCCAGCGCCGTCAGGGTGGAGATGTTGCCCACCACGGCAAACGGGGCCAGGGTGACGATCATCATCAGGGTATTGGGCAGAATGTGGTTGAAGATGATGCGCCGGGTGCTCGCCCCCTGGGCCCGCGCCGCCATCACGTAGTCCCGCGCCCGCTCCTTGTAGGTGAGGGTGCGCATGTACCAGGTGATCCCCATCCAGCCGAACAGCACGTTGATGCCGACGAACAGGCCGAAGTTCGGCTTGGCCAGGGAGACCAGGATCATGATGACGTAGAGGAAGGGCACCTGGGACCAGATCTCGATGAAACGCTGCATCAGGAGATCGAACCGACCGCCGAGGAACCCCATCATGCAGCCGATGCTGACCCCGATGACATAGCTCGCCACCAGCGCGATGAAGGCAAAGCCGATGGCAATGCGAAAGCCGTAGACCAGCCGTGCCAATACGTCGCGACCGCTGGTGTCGGTGCCGAGGAAGTGGCGCTCCGCCAGGCTCGGGGCATAGGGCGGATAAGCTTCCTCCTTGAAGTCCTGTTCATAGGGGTTCCAGGGGACCAGGGGCAGCAACACCCAGTCCCCCTTATCTTCCTTCGCAAATTGGCTCTTGAGCTGGCGATAGTTGGTCTCGTACTCGTAGTCGAGCCCGAAGTGCTGACCCGGGATCACGTCCCCATAGGTGGGGAAATAGAGCTCCCCCTGATAGCTCACCGCCAGGGCCCGGCTGTTGACCAGCAATTCCGCCAGCAGAGAGATGACCACCAGGACCGAAAAGATGACAAAGGAGTAGTAGCCGCGCTTTATCGACTTGAAGCGCTTGAGTTTTTTCAGAGTTACCGGATTCAGGTTCATGCTCACTCTCCAAACCGCACGCGAGGATCGACCAGGGCAACGCAGATGTCGGAGACAATGACGATATGGGCTGACATCAGCATCGGCATGGCAACAGAGTTCAGGCTCATGATTACTCTCCAAACCGCACGCGAGGATCGACCAGGGCGACACAGATGTCGGAGACAATGTTGCCCACCAGCATCAGCATGGAGGTGATGGCCAGAATGCCCATGACGGTGGGGTAATCCCGCTCGACGATGGCCTCGTAACCGAGCAGGCCGATGCCGTCGATGTTGAAGATGGTCTCGATGAGGAAGGAGCCCCCGAAGAAGACGGTGAGCACCGACCCTAAGTGACTCGCGATGGGGATCAGGCTGTTGCGCATGGCGTGATCGGTCACCGCCTTGCGAAACGGCAACCCCTTGGCCACGGCGGTGCGCACGTAATCCGCCGACAGGTTCTCCATCAGGCTGTTCTTCATGGTCATGGTGAGGATGGCGAAATCCCCGATGGCATAGGCGATGAGCGGCAGCAGGGCGTGGGCGAAGACGGTGCGGATCTGATCCCAGCTGCTCTCCATCCCGTCAAACTCGTCCCCTGGGAAGCCCCCCATGGGCAACCACTCCAGATGGAACGCAAAGACGGTGATGAGGAAGATCCCCACCACGTAGGCGGGCAGCGCATAGGCCATGTAGATGAGCATGGAGCTCAGGGAATCGAAGCGGCTGTTGTGTCTGAGCGCCTTGGCCACCCCGAGCGGGATGGAGACGGCATAACTCAGCAGAAAGGTGGCGAGCCCGAAGAAGGCGGTCACCGGCAACCTCTCCTTGATGAGATCCCACACAGGCTCGTAATAACGGGTCGACTCCCCGAGATCCAGCACCGCCAGCTTCTGCAACCAGTCCCAGTAGGCCACCAGCATCGGCTTGTCGAGGCCGTAGAACGCCTTGAGCTCTTCAATCTGTTCGTCGGAGAGTGCCTGCGCCCCCTTGCTGCCACTGGAGCGGCCGGACTCGTTTTGCGAGACCTGCGCCTGCAGCAGCATGCGCTCGACCGGGCCGCCCGGCACGAAGCGGGTGATGGTGAAGACGAGCAGGGTGATACCGAGAAACGTCGGGATGATCAAAAGCATCCGACGTAGGAAATACGACAGCATGGTGGAACCTCGTCCTTGTTGTTCTTTTATGGCCAGTCACATCCGGTGACGGGCCTATCCTTACCTGGCATTACTCACTGAATTGACTGGCATTGGCAGACAATCCGGCTCGGTCACTGTAAAAGCTCTGCAACAAAAATCAAGTAGAACCCTGTCTGCGACCAGGAATGTCCCCCCGCAGCATATCCCGCGGATGATTTTTTCCAAAAAACCCAACTTCAATATAAAAAACTGCTACGCCTACCCGTCCAACTCGATTTTAATTATTAAAAAATTAATTACACAGGTGTTTTAATCCATATCAAACAGAATGAAATCAACAAGTTAAGGGTAAGTCGGGTTATTTTCTCATTTACCTATAAAAGAAGAGGGATAGCCTCCCCCACCCTCCGTTCCCCGGAAAACGCTCTCGTCATAAAAGCAGATGAAAATACTGCAAAAAACCGTTTTCTCGATATCGGCACCGGAGTGACAAGCGACTTATCGATAAGTTCAAAAATAATCAATAAAATTGTAAAAATCGAACTTAACAACATCTTTACATAAGTTGACGCAACATTTACGGAATAAAACGCCAAAAATATTCCATCAAGTGCATATTCCCATCTAATTCCCTCTGCTGCCCCCATCCCCGCCGCTCCATTTGACGTCCATCACCAAACCTTGATAAGCCTTACGCACCGCTCCAACGAGGGCGGTAATGGAAGCAAACAATAAACAATCAGGAAGGATACTAGCGATGCTTAGGAAAAGCAGACTCTCTGCTGCCGTAGCGTTTGCCTTGGCGAGCGCGGCAGTTGTGGCCACCCCTGTCCTGGCCGAAGAGGGCCAGAACGTAGAAAAACTGCAAAAAATCAAGGTCACCGGCTCGCGGATCTCCCGGGTCGATGTGGAAGGCGCCACCCCGGTCGTCTCCGTGACCAAGGCGAAAATCGAGCAATCCGGTCAGCAGACCGTCGCCGATTACCTCAAGCAAGCCTCCTACAACTCCTTTGGCGGCGTCTCCCCTGCCTCCGGCAGCTCCTTCCAGTCCCAATCCACCGTCGGCCTGCGCGGCCTGGGTTCCGAGCGTACCCTGGTTCTGCTGAACGGCAAGCGGGTAGCGGGTTCCCCCACCATGGGCGGCACCTCCATCAACCTCAACACCATCCCCATGGCCGCCGTTGAGCGGGTCGAGGTCAACCTGGACGGCGGCTCCGCCATCTACGGTTCCGACGCCATTGGTGGCGTGATCAACGTGGTGCTCAAAGAGGGCTACGAAGGGCTGGACTTCCAGGGCCGCATCGGCTCCCCGAGCGAAGAGGGCGGCGACGAGAAGAGCGGCTCCATCGTGGCAGGGGTGGCCGGCGAGAAGGGCTCCCTGATGGCGGTCTACGAGCACGACAAGAAGGACGTCATCTACGCCCGTGATCGTGACTATCTCTCCAAGCAGGGCAACGACTCCCCCAGCCCCTACGGCCGCAACGTGGAAGGGATCACGGGTCTTGACGCCAACGGCGACCCCATCTGGAAATACGGCCCCCTGGCCGGCGCCACCAATGCCGACGGCTCATGCAAGGAGCCCTTCGTCGGGTTCGAGGGCGGCTGTAACTTCAACTACGGCCAGGTCGCGGCCACCACGGCCTCCCGCAGCCGTGACACCCTGTACGTGAACGGTCGCTACCACATCAACGACAACGTGGACTTCGTGCCGCAGATCATCGGCTCCCGAGTCGAAAGTTTTGGCCGCTTCGCCCCGGCCGCCGGTGCCTTCACCATTGACCCGGCCAACCCGAAGAACGCCCAGTTCTTCGCCGACAACGGCCTGGATGCCGCCGCCACCCAGGGTCTGGGTGAGGCTGCCTACGCCTACTACCGCTTCAGCAACGTCGGTCCCCGTGACAACTATGTCACCGACACCACCGGCAGCATGAACCTCGGCTTCGAAGGCACCATCGCCACCGAAAGCGTCGGCGACATGCAGTGGAACGCCGGCTACATGTACTCCAAGACCGACAACAAGGAGAACGGCACCGGTTACGTGCTGAAGTCCGCCGCCCAGCAGGCGGTCGCCGACGGCAAGTTCGTCGGTGGCGAGTTCGACGCCTCCACCACGGCCTCCATGGCCGCCGACACCAGCCGCCGCTCCACCATGGACTTCTACCAGTGGTACGCCG
Source organism: Aeromonas sp. ZOR0002 (assembly GCF_963866995.1). Taxonomy (NCBI): domain Bacteria; kingdom Pseudomonadati; phylum Pseudomonadota; class Gammaproteobacteria; order Aeromonadales; family Aeromonadaceae; genus Aeromonas; species Aeromonas sp. ZOR0002. The sequence goes on from NZ_CAWMFQ010000341.1 coordinate 28,611, forward strand.
GTGTCCAGTGGGATATGGGTGAACTGCCGGCCGGTCCGGTCAGCTGGTACGCCGGTGCCGAGTACAACGACTGGGTCTATGCCGACAAATACGACGCCCAGTCCGAAGCCGGCAACATCATCGGCTCCTCCGGCAACTCCTCCGGTGGCGTGCGTGACGTGACTGCCGCCTACATCGAGTCCCTGGTGCCCATCACCGAGCAGATCGAGCTGAACGTGGCCGGTCGCTTCGACAAGTACAGCGACTTCGGCAGCGCCTTCTCCCCCAAGGCGAGCCTGCGTTACCAGCCGCTGGACAACCTGATGCTGCGCACCTCCTGGTCCCGTTCGTTCCGCGCCCCCAGCCTGAGCGATCTCTACTCGGCTGACTCCTTCTCTGCCGACTGGGCGAAGGATTACGTCTACTGCGAGGCCAACGGCATCTCCGCGGCTGACTGCCCGAACCGCCAGTACGACACCACCCGTACCTCCAACGAGGATCTGAAGGAAGAGACCGCGGACACCTGGAACTTCGGGGTGGCCTACAGCCCGGTGGATGACCTGAACCTCTCCCTGGACTACTACACCATCAAGATCGAGGACGTGATCCAGCTGAACTCCCTGCAGTCTCTCATCTATGACGAACTGAACAGCGGCAGCTCCAGCAGCATCACCCGCAACAGCCAGGGCAAGATCAGCAACGCCATCGCACCCATGGTCAACCTGGGGACCCTCGAGACCTCCGGCCTCGACCTGAAGGTGGATTACACCTACGACCTGAACTACGCCACCGTGCGTTATGACCTAGGCGGTACCTACATCCTGAAATACAAGGAAGGTCTGTACGCCGGTGGTCCCATCATCGACAAGATCGGCCAGAACGGTCTGCCCCAGATGCGCTTCAGCTCCGGTGTGGGTGTCAACGTTCCCCAATGGTGGAACATGGATACCTACCTGAGCGCGAACTACATCGACTCCCAGAGCCAGGATTACATCGCCGATACCGGTGAGGAAGTGGGCCACATCGCGTCCCAGACCACCTGGAACCTGAACGTCGGCGTGGAAGCGCCCTGGAACGGCAAGATCCAGGTCGGCGTGAAGAACATGTTCAACGTGGGCCCGTCCCTCGAGAGCGATGGCTTCACCTATGACGACGAGCTCTACAGCATCGACGGTCGCATCTACTACCTCGACTACAGCCAGAAGTTCTAATCCACCAGCAAACCACAAGCCGGCCCGTTCGGGCCGGCTTTGCCCAAGGTCCCAAGGAAGTTACGGAGATAGGGTAATCCTATGAAAACAAGGACAACTACAATGAAGAAAGCGCTCCTCGGCAGCCTGATTTCGGCTGCCTTGCTGACCAGCTTCAATCTGAGTGCCGCCTCTGCCAGCCAGGCCGTGGACGCTCAAGCCGCCACCGACAATGCATCCAAAGTTTCCCAGCAGAAGATCGACAGCTACGCCGAGTCTGCCGAGTCTGCCCTGGCCCAGTACAAGGCCGCCCTGCGCCAGGTGGACAGCCTGCGCGCCTACAACGAGCAAGTGGGCAAGATGGTCGACTCCCAGAGTGCCGAACTCGCCTCCATGCAAAAGCAGATCGCCCAGATCGACCAGACCAGCACCGAAGTGGTGCCCCTGATGCTCAAGATGATCGACTCCCTCGAGCAGTTCGTCTCCCTGGACCTGCCGTTCCAGAAGGTGGAGCGTGAGGACCGCGTGGCGGCCCTGACCGATCTCATGAACCGGGCCGACGTCACCATCTCCGAGAAGTACCGCAAGATCCTCGAGGCCTACCAGATCGAGGAGGGCTTCAGCCGCACCATCGAAGCCTACAAGGCGAGCCTGGACAAGGATGGGGACGAGAAGACCTACGAGTTCCTGCGCGTCGGCCGCATCGCCCTGCTCTACCAATCCCCGGATGGCAACGAGACCGGCATGTGGAACAAGAAGACCCGCCAGTGGGAAGTACTGCCCCAGGAGTATCGCAGTGCGGTTGAACAAGGCCTTCGCATCGCGAAGAAGCAGGCGCCCCCCGCCCTCATCAAGCTGCCGGTTCAAACTGCGGAGAAAGCATCATGAAAGGAATCAAACTTGCCATCGCCTCGCTGATCGCGGGCGCCACCCTGGTCACCCTGCCGGTGACCGCCGCCGAGAAGCCGGTGGATCTCAACGCCCTGCTCAATCAGGTCAAGGCCGCCAGCACCAGCGAATCCCAGCTCAACAAGGAGCGGGAAGCCCGCTTCCTGGCTGACAAGAACGAACAAGGGGCCCTGCTCGCCAAGGCCAAGGCGGATCTCGCCGCCGAAGTCGCCAGGGGCGAAAAGCTCAAGGCCACCTTCGATGCCAACGACAAGCAGCTCACCGAGCTGACCGAGACCCTGCGCCAGCGCTCCGGCAACATGGGCGAGATGTTTGGCGTGCTGCGCCAGTTCGCCGGCGAGTTCAAGGGGATCTTCAACGCCTCTGCCCGCCGGGTCGAGCATCCGGAGCAGACCGCCCTGCTGACCCGCCTGGCCGAGAGCAAGGAGCTGCCCTCCAGCGATGACCTGACCGCCTTCTGGACCACCACCCTCAGCCGCATGGTCGACGGTGGCAAGGTGAGCCAGATCCCGGCCACCGTGGTCTATGGCGAAGGCAACCAGGCCGAGAAGACCGTCACCCAGATCGGTGAGTTCAACACCGTCTCCGAAGGCAAGTACCTCACCTTCGTGCCGGAGACCGGCAAGTTCGAACAGCTGCCCCGCCAACCCGACAAGGGGGTGCTGGAACCCATCGCCGACTTTGAACAGGGTGGCGGCGGCGTCAAGCCGATCTTCGTCGACCCGTCCCGCGGCGTGATCCTCTCCCTGCTGGTGCAGTCGCCGACCCTGAAGGAGCGGATCGACCAGGGTGGTGAAGTGGGCTATGTCATCATGGTGCTCGGCGTGCTCGGTACCCTGTTGGCACTGTTCTGCGGCGCTCGCCTCTCCCTCATCGGCGGATCCATGCGCAAGCAGCTCAAATCCGATCAGATCATCAAGGGCAATCCCATCGGCGAGATGCTGGGGGCCTACCAGAGCCATCGTGGCGACAACATCGAGGATCTGGAATCCAAGCTCGACGAGATCATCCTGCGCAACGTGCCCAAGTTCGAGAAGGGCATCAGCATCATCAAGCTGATCGCCTCGGTCGCGCCGCTGCTGGGTCTGCTGGGTACCGTGGTCGGGATGATCGCCACCTTCCAGGCCATCACCCTGTTCGGTACCGGCGATCCCAAGCTGATGGCGGGTGGTATCTCCGAAGCCTTGGTCACCACCATGCAGGGTCTGGTGGTCGCCGTGCCCATGCTGTTCCTCTACACCATCGTGCAGACCCAGAGCCGTCGTCTGATCCAGGTGCTGGAAGAGCAGAGCGCCGGTTTCGTCGCCCGCTACCAGGAACGTCTGCACGCCGCCAAAGCCGCAGCCTAAGGAGTCACCCATGTGGTTCTGGTTGATTGAAGAAGTCGAGTCGGTCCGCCGGTTTCTGGGATTGGGGGGCGACGTGCTGGTCGCCCTGTTCTTCCTGACCCTGATGATGTGGGCCCTGCTGCTGGAGCGCTGGTTCTACTTCATGGCGGTCTACCCCAAACAGGTGAAGCAAACCAAGGCTACTTGGCTGGCCCGCACCGATCACCTCTCCTGGTCCGCCAGACAGATCCGCCGCGAGCTGGTCTCGCGGGTGGCCATGGCGGTGGACAAGGGGATGCCGGTCATCAAGGTGCTGATCGCTCTCTGCCCGCTGATGGGGCTGCTCGGGACCGTGGTGGGCATGGTGCAGGTGTTCGACACCCTGGCCATTACCGGCACCGGCTCCCCCAGGGCGATGGCCTCGGGGATCTCCAAGGCGACGGTACCGACCATGGCGGGCATGATTGCCGCCCTTTCCGGCCTGTTTTTTGTCAACCAGCTCGATCACAAGGCCAAGTTGGCGGTGCAGAAGCTGGAAGACAACCTGAAACACGGCTGATGCAGGATGCACATCCCCGGCCGGGCCATGCCCGCCGGGGCACAGAACAAGCAAGGAGTTTTTTGCCATGAGAAAACGTCACAGCGACAGCGGTGCTGACGAGGCGGCCATCGATTTGACCCCCATGCTGGACATCGTGTTCATCATGCTTATCTTCTTCATCGTCACCACCTCGTTCGTCAAGGAGTCCGGCGTGGAGATCAACCGCCCGAGCGCCAGCACGGCCGAGACGGTGAAGAAGGGGAACATCATGGTCGCGGTCCGCGAGAACGGTCAGGTCTGGGTCGACAAACGGGTCGTCGAAGTGGGTGCCGTGCGCGCCAACATCGAGCGGCTGCGGGCGGAGAACCCGGAGAGCGCCGTGGTGATTCAGGCCGATACCGAGTCCCGTTCCGGGCTGGTGGTGCAGGTCATGGACCAGATCCGCATGGCCGGTGTCCAGAACATCTCCATCGCGGCGAGCAAGAGCAGCTGATGCCGGAGCGAGCCCTATGAGATACCTGATATCGTTGGCGGTCTCCTGCGTGGTGGTGTTCTTCCTGTTTCTGGGAATGAACAAGCTCATCACGCCGGATCACCGGGAGCTGACGGAGCGGGAGGACGTCACCATGACCGACTTCATCCGCCTCAAGCCTCAGGAGACCCTGCAAGAGAAACAACGGGAACTGCCCAAGCCGCCGCCCCCGAACCGCCCGCCGCCCCCGCCCGAGATGGAGGTGGCGAGCACGGACAGGCCGCAGATGGAGAGCTCCCCCATGGACATGCCCAAACTCGACATCCCGGTCAACATCGGTGGCGGCAACGCCCTGGGTGCCTACAGCACCGGTGGCGGTGGCGGCGGCATGGGTGGCAACAACGGCGCCATCCCGATGGCGACCTTCGAGCCCATGATGCCCCGCAAGGCGGCCCTGGCCGGTCTCGCGTCCGGCAAGGTACTGGTGGAGTTCACCGTCACCGAGCGCGGTACCGTGAGCAACATCCGCATCGTCAAGGAAGAGCCCCGCAGCTATGACCTCGGCAAGGCGGCGCGCCAGACCATTGCCAAATGGACCTTCAAGCCGGCCATGGTGGACGGCAAGCCGCAGGCCAGTCGCATGCAGCAAGAGATCGAGTTTGCGACCAACTAAGGAGGGTGGCGATGAAAAAGTTACATACCCTGATCCTCGCCCCGGTGGCCATGGCGGTGCTGCTCAGCACCGCCACCTGGGCCGCCGAACAACCCGCCCTGTCTGACCGCGCCTACCGCGCGGTCAACAAGGCCCAGGCGTTGATCACCGAGAAGAAATACGGCGAGGCCAATGCCAAGCTGCAGGAGGCGCTGTCCGGCGCCGGCGAGCGGGTCTACGACAAGGGGGTCATTTTGCAGACCCTGGGCTTCGTGGCGGCGCAGCAGGAGAAGTACGGTCAGGCGACCAAGTACTTCGCCGACGCCATCGCCACCGGCGGCCTGCCGCCCCCGGTGGCCCAGCAGGTGCGCTACAACCTGGCCCAGCTCTACATGGCGGAGGGGAACTTCAAGGGTTCCATCAACACCATGAAGGAGTGGTTCGCAAACCTCGGCAAGGACGAGAAGCCGACCCCGCACGCCTACATCACCCTGGCCAACGCCCATGTGCAGCTCAAGCAGTACCGGGAAGCCATTCCGGCGGTGGACAACGCCATCAAGCTCTCCGCGGGCAAGGCGCCGGAGTCCTGGTACCTGCTGAAGATGGCGGCCCACTACGAGCTGAAACAGTACAAGCCGGCCACCGAGGTGCTGACCGCCCTGGTGGACCGCTACCCGGAGAAGAAGAAGTACTGGACCCAGCTCTCGGCCATGCACATGCAGGCGGGCAACGATGCCAAGGCCCTGGCGGCACTGGAAGGGGCCTACAACCTCGGCATGCTGACCGAAGCCAACGAGTTGCAGCGTCTGGCCAACTACCTCGCCTTCGCCGGCATTCCCCACCGCGCTGCCCGCGTGATGGAGAAGGCCATGAAGGAGGGGCAGATCGAGAGCACCGCGGCCAACTACAAGACGCTGGCCAACTACTGGCATCAGGCCAAGGAGCTGGACCCGGCCATCGACACCCTGGCCAAGTCCTACAAGCTGGCCCCCAATGCCGAGCTGCAGCTCAAGATGGCGCGCATGATGATCCAGAGCAAGCGCTACCAGGATCTGGTGGCCTTCGCCGCCAAGCCTGCCGCCAACGCCAGCGGCGAGCAGCGGGCGGATCTGAAGTTCCTGACCGGGGTCGCCTACTTCGAGCAGCAAAAGCCCAAGGAGGCGCTTTCCGCCTTCACTCAGGCCGCCCAGAATGGCAACGTCAGTGGTCGCGCCACCCCCTGGATCAGCTTCTTGAAAGAGCAGCAGGGTGGCGCCGTCACCCAATAAAGCTGCGCGGCCCGGCTGACGGGACGGGGATCTCCCCGACTCGGCATCCGGGCCGCGACACATCGACAAGGGGGTCACCCCGCAGATTGCCTTGGTGGCAATTGGCCGCTCTTCGGAGCGGTCTTTTTTATGGCACAGCCCCTGCCCTTTCCCCCCCTTCTCCTGATACAAGGCACAAAAAAATCCGGAGCCTGGGCTCCGGATTGGATCGTTGCGTTGGGAGGGGGCAACCCCTTCAACAGGTCATCAGTCACTGCATACCAGCGTCCAGCTGCCGTCGCCCGCTCTGAGCTCGCGGCTGTACAGCAGCCGGGACAACTCAGTAGTTGCACACCAGCGTCCAGCTGCCGTCACCCACTCTGAGTTCGCTGCTGGTACAGCAGCCGTGACAACTCAGTAGCTGCACACCAGCTTCCAGCTGCCATCGCCCGCCTTGGGCTCGCTGCTGGTCCACCAGTTGGCCTGCCACACCGCCTTGCCGTTGGTCATGCGGTCGTTGCCATTGGCGTGATCCCCGCGCGGCCAGGTCGGATAGGCATTGTAGTCCGCCGGGTTGACGTTCTGGCTGGCACAGGTGGTGCCACCGCTGCCGCCGTCACCACCGCCACTGCTGCCCAGCACCGCCTCGGCTAGGGCCGGGAAGTCGGACTTCAGGCCTATGGTCTGGCTGCCGGCAATCAGGCGCATGCCACTCGGCACGCCGGCGGCCGGCAGATAGTAGGTCATGGCCACTTCCACGTCGGTGCCCGGCGTCCAGGCTTTCCAGGCCGGCAGCGTCAGGGCCACCTTGTGGAAGTCCTTCTCATTGGCGATGCCGTCCGAGTTCTGGTTGCCACCACTCTCCACCACTTTCAGTCCCATGCCGCTCTGGTCGGTGATGGTGTCTGAGGTGGAGGTGGGGACCAGGAACTCGATGCGGGTGCCGCCCGGAATGGTCTGGGTCGACTTGTTGGTGAGCTTGAGGGTCGGGTTGATCGGGTAGTTGGAATCCCCTTCCTTGAAGCCGGAGAGGCTCACGCCGATGTCGAGCTGGGCGGCCGGCGTCGGCAGATCATTCTGCTTCAGGGCCGCCTTGTCGGCCTTGCTGAACTTCTCGTAGGCGAGGCTGGTGAGGGTGCTGCCCATCACGTACTCGTTCTTCGCCGCGTCGAAGTCATAGTCCCCCGCCATCTCCCAGAACATGACGCCCCCCAGGCCCCGCTTGACGATGTAGTCGAGCTTGTGACCCATAGACTCTTCATCTTCGGTGGAGAGGAACACCTTCTTCTGCTCGTTCCAGAGCCAGGGCGCATGGGCCTTGTCGTCGTAGTAACGCACATACTGGCCTTGCATCACGTGGGCCGGGTTGTTGGGATCCAGACCCCAGGCCTGGCCGTAGCTCGGCAGGGTGGTGATGCCGAGGCTGGCGGCGTGCTCCAGGTTCTTGGCATGCCACATGGGCACGGCGCCGCCGCCAATCTCCTTGCCGTTCTTGTCAAGGTCATGCCAGATGTTGTCGATGCCCACCGCCCCGTTGCCGCACGGAATGGTGCTGCCACCGGTGCCCGGCTGGCAATCGCTCTGGCTCGGCAGCGCCGCCTTGCCACCCAGACCGTGGGTGCCACCGGTGACCCCCTGCCAGCCACGGGTGTAATAGGGCACCCCTATGTTGATCTTGCCCGCCGCCATGGCACCACGGAAGTAGTGGGCCGCCCAGGCGGAGTTGAGATAGCCGATGCCGCCAAACTGGGCCTGGGTGTAGACACCCCACTGGGACAACTCGGGATCCGCCTTGTTGTCGAACAGGGCGGCGTTGTGACCGACAAAGTGGTTCCAGGCACCGTGGAAGTCATAGGTCATCAGGTTGACGTAGTCGAGGTACTGGGTGACCTGGAAGTTCTCCATGCCGCGCAGCAGGTAGGCCGAGGCCGGCGAGGCGATGGTCAGCATGTACTTGCGACCGTCCTCGGTGCCGGCGCTGTCGAGCTTGTTGCGCAGGGTCTTCATCAGCACTTCATAGTTCGCAAAGAGCTTGCCGCGACACTGGTTGGAGAGCGGGAAGTCGTTGGGGTTGCCCGCATCCTTCATGGAGGTGGGGTACTCGTAGTCGATATCCACCCCATCGAAGCCGTACTGGCGGATGAAGCCCACGGCCGAGTCAGCAAAGGCGTTGATGCCGGCGGTGTTGACCGAGCAGTCGCCCTTGGTGGTGGCGGCGTAGAAGCCGCGGGTATCGGCCCAGCCCCCGACGGAGATGAGGGTCTTCACGTCCGGGTACTGCTTCTTGTACTTGGACAGCAGGTTGAAGTGACCCTGATAGGCAAACTCCGGATCCATCTCGGCGCCCGGCACCCCGTTCCAGGTCAGCTTGGTGGCGGCGTCATCCACCTTGATGGTGTGACTCTGCTCGTCCACCGCCGCGAAGGCGTAGTTGATGTGGGTGATCTTGTCCCAGGGAATGTCGCTCACCAGGTAGGCGGGCAGGCCGTTCTTGCCGGTGCGCCAGGAGGTGAAATACCCGATGACGCGGCGGCCGTGGTCATCCCCCATGCACTCGCTGCCATCGGCGCGGTAGATCTGGCGCACGTCGCAGGAGAGGTTGCCGCCGGTGGGGGGCAGGGCCGCCTCTTCCACCTGCACGTCCACCTGGGCCGACTCGCCAGAGAGGTTGCTCTTGTCGGTCGCCACCAGCTTGAGGCCGGTCAGCCCCTTGTTCTGGGGCGTCCAGCTCAGCTGCCAGGGGGCGCTGGTGTCCTCGCCCACCTTCTGGCCATTCACGAAGAGCTCGACCTTGGCGACGTCGTCATTGGCGTCGGTGACATTGCCGCTCACGGTGAGGGCGCGGCCCAGGGTCACCCTGGCACCGGCGGCGGGGCTTGCGATGCTCACCCTGGGCGCCTCTGGCGCCACCACGGCGGCGACCTTGAAGCTCGAATCCGCCTCGCTCAGCACCTTGCCGTCTTTATCCAGCGCCCGGGCCTTGAGGGCGTGATTGCCCGCACCGGCGGCAGACCAGCTCGCACTCCAGGGAGAAGCCGTGGCGGTGGCGACCAGGGTGCCGTCGATGAGGTATTCCACCCGGGCGAGCGCCGTGACCGGGCCGCTCAGCGTCACCGCCAGGGCCACACTGGCCCCCTCACTGACGCTGGCACCCACGGCGGGGGAGCCGATGGCGACGACCAGGGACGGTGGCGGCACCTCGCCACCATACAGCTTCCAGGCATCGGCCCAGACCACACCCACCCCGGGGGCATAGTGATAGGGGGACGCGCCGCACCAACCGGAGTAAGGGAATTCCTTGCATTCATAGAGGGCGCCTGCGTTGCTGACGATGTCGCCAGCCTTGTAGGCGGTGCCGGCCTGATAGGCGGGGTAAGCGGCCTGCGCCCAGGCAGGGACGGCCGCAAGGGCGACCAGCATGGCAAGCCTGCTGGGCCTCAAGATCTGTTGCATATTGTTATCTTCCTTGTTTTGTCTTGGCTTCAATGCCGGGAAAAGCGCAATCGCAACAGGGAACAAGGGAGCGACAACAGGCCATGGACGGGCCACAAACCCTCAAGTCACCCTGGGTAACCCCGCTGTCTGGCCCGGATGGGACAGATCGGAGGCTTTGCGTCCCGGCATCACTGCCGGTTTGCCCTTTGCCTGGGTTCCGTGAGGAACGGCTCGAGTATAGGAAGCAAGTGACCACTGCTCAATCTTTATTCTCGAAGGAAAATATGTGAATGCTGGCCGCCTCACACTTTTCGCTCCCACCTGATGACAAATAGATCATCAATATCAAACTGTTAGCCACGTCAAAAAATGGCAGATGGGCTCCTTTGTCTCCTCATAATGTGCGTTGGTTCACTGGTCAGAGCTGCCAGAAATGTGACAATGCGCGCCCTTGGCCACGATGCCAAGGCTATGGAAACACTGGCAAAAATAAAAAAAGGAATACCCATGAAAGGAACACCTACCCTGCTGTCGCTGGCCGTGGGGCTCGCGCTCGCGTCCCCCTCTCTCTACGCCGCCGGCTTCAGTTGCCCGGCCGACAGTGCCCTCACCCCCATCCCCGCCATCCAGGGCAGTGGCGACAAGAGCCCCCTCGTCCCGGACGATCAGTTCGAAAGCGCCCAGAGCGTCTCGGTCAAGGCGGTGGTCTCGGGTCTGGGGGAGAGCCTCAACAAGGGCTTCTACCTGCTGGATGTGCAGGGGGACGGCAACCCCGAGACGTCGGACGGCATTTTCGTCTACCTCAACGACAAGAACTTCGCCAGCAAGTACCCGGACATCCAGCCGGGCGCCCTGGTCTGTCTGGAGGCCAAGGTCGAGGAGTATTACGGCCACACCCAGCTCAAGCCCCTGTTTGACGGCAGCACGCCGCGCCTGACGACCCTGGCCCAGGGCGCCGCCCCGGCCGCCACGGCGCTGCGGGTACTGGAGGGGGAAACCCTGGCCCGGGCCCTGGAGCGTCACGAAGGGATGCGGGTACGCCTCAACGCCGACAGCGCCCTCAAGATCAGCCGCAACTTCAGCTACGACTATGCCGCCCGGCGCAACAACCTGGTGCTCGCTCACGGCGCCCCGCTGATGAAGCCGACCCAGCTCCATGTGGCAAGCAGCCCCGAGGCCGTGGCGCTGGCCGAAGCCAACGCCAGCAACCGGGTCTTCCTCGAGTCGGACGTCAAGGCGGGGGACGGCAAGCTCCCCTGGCTGCCCGCCTGGGAGCCGGAGCAGGGTTACCTGCGCATCGGCGATGCCCCGGTCAATCTGGAGGCCATGGTCGGCTACAGCTACAACGAGTACCGCCTGATCGTGCCCCGGGATCAGACCATCACCGCGGGGGATCTGCTGCGCACCGGCGACAACGACCGCCAGAGCGCCCCGGCCCGCCTGGATGGCACTGACCTTCGCATCGGCAGCTTCAACGTGCTCAACTACTTCACCAGCCACTCCAGCGTGGGGGGCGCCCTCAACGTGCTCTGCGCGGATCAGGCGGATGCGGACAGCGCCAAGGGCTGCAACCGCGGCGCCAAGAGCCTGGAAGAGTTCCAGTTGCAGCGCGCCAAGATCGTCAACGCCATCACCGAGATGGACGCCGACCTGCTCGGCCTGATGGAGATGGAGAACAACGGCTTTGACGAGCACGCCGCCCTCCACGATCTGGTGGAGAGCCTCAACGCCAGGCAGAAGGAGGCGAGCAAGCACTACGCCTTCGTCACCCTGCCCAAGGCCCTGCTCACGGAGGATCGCTTCTTTGGCGGCGACGCCATCATGGTGGCCATGATCTACCGCCCCGCCCTGCTCACCCCGAGCGGGGATGCCGACGTCATCCCCCTGCCCCAGCAGCGCTACACCACGGGTGGCGTCACCAAGAGCGCCGGTCAGCGGGACTCCCTGGTCCAGCGCTTCACCGTGGCGGGCAGCGACGCCCCCCTGACCCTGGTGGTCAACCACCTCAAGTCCAAGGGGTCGGGCTGCTATGAAAACGGAGATGGCAAGACGGAGCCTGCGGATCTGCAGGGCAAGTGCACCGAGTTTCGGGTGAGCGCCGCCAAGGTGCTGGGGGAGGCGGTGAGCAAGATGCCGGGGCAGGTGCTGCTGGTGGGGGACTTCAACTCCTACGCCAAGGAGGATCCCATCCGGGTGCTGACCGACTATGCGCCGGTCGCGGGGGAGCGCCAGATCCGCTCCGCCTCCCACACCTACATTGGCGACAAACCCTATGAACAGATGGGCCAGACGGTGGCCAAGGGTTACGGCCTGGTGGATCTGAACGTCAAGTTCAACCAGGAGAAGGCCATCTCCTACAGCTACGAGGCCGAGCTCGGCACCCTGGACTACGCCCTCGCCAACCCGGCGCTGGCTGACAAGGTGGTGGCGGTGGCCGACTGGCACATCAACTCCTTCGAGAGCAACCTGTTCGAATATGGCAGCGCCTACACCGGCGATCTCATCAAGTCGGACAACCCCTTCAGCGCCTCGGACCACGACCCCGTCATCGTCGATCTCAAGCTCAAGGAAGCGAGCAAGGGGGGTGGCGGCGCCATGGGTGCCCTTCTGCTGGCCCTGTTGCCGCTCGCCTGGCGGCGTCGTCGCTAAGACGCGGCATCCTCGATGCCAGGTGCAAAGCCCGCGATGATCGCGGGCTTTTTTTGTGCCATGGCCATTTGAAAAACAAATGCAAAGGGCCACATCATGGGATGAATAAATGCCCTGTTGCCCCGTCTCACCCCTTTCCCGGGGGGCTGGCACCCTGTCGACGGGGAAACCCGGTGCTGACACCAGGGGCCGGATAGCGTATCCCGCAGGTTGCCGAACGAACCAACCACCACGCGGCAGAGGATGGCATCGCGCAGCCCGCGCCATGGCCATGGCGGCATCGGCGCCAATCCCCACCCTCACCCCCGTCAGCGGCGGCCAGGGCCGCTGATGCCCTCGCGGCCAGGGTGAAGCACCATCGCAGGCTGCCGAACGAACCAACCGCCACACGGCAGAGGATGGCATCGTGCAGCCCGCGCCGTGGCCATGGCGGCATCGGCGCCAATCTCCACCCTCACCCCCGTCAGCGGCGGCCAGGGCCGCTGATGCCCTCGCGGACAGGGTGAAACGCCATTTGCCAGACAAATGCAAAGGGCGAGATCATGGGAAATCCAAATGACAGGCAAACAAAAAGGCCACCGCGATGCGGTGGCCTTGGTGCTTTCTTGCGAAAGATGGTGGAGCTACGCGGGATCGAACCGCGGACCTCTTGCATGCCATGCAAGCGCTCTCCCAGCTGAGCTATAACCCCTTGGATTCCAGATTGTTCGAGGAGAATTTGGTGGAGCTACGCGGGATCGAACCGCGGACCTCTTGCATGCCATGCAAGCGCTCTCCCAGCTGAGCTATAACCCCACAAAGGTCGGCCTGGGTGATACACACCGCACTGCCCTGGGTACTTCATGTCAATCGGGAACCTGGTGGAGCTACGCGGGATCGAACCGCGGACCTCTTGCATGCCATGCAAGCGCTCTCCCAGCTGAGCTATAACCCCAAATTCGGTACTCAATGAATGGTTCTGGCGGCCATTCATCCTCAATAATGGTGGAGCTACGCGGGATCGAACCGCGGACCTCTTGCATG
>NZ_CAWMFQ010000341.1:42045-42548 GCF_963866995.1 Aeromonas sp. ZOR0002
CTCACCTCGGCGCTACCAAAGTTATCTCTGGCAACGGAGGCGCATGATAGGCATCACCCGCTTTGCTGTCAACCCAAAATTCTCGCCCGCTGGAGCGTTTAGTCAAAATTCAGGCAGTTAGCTGTTTTTACCGCCAACCTCGTCGCTATGTCGCTGTTTTACGTCGCAAATCCGCTTGAGGCCAAAATACGAAGGGCCCCCGTCAGGGAGCCCTTTTCATGCCATGGCCGATGTTTACTCAGCGGCCATGCGCGCTTCGATATACGCCAAAGCGCGGTCGATACGGGCGAGGACCCGCTCCTTGCCCACCAGCGCCATCACGGCGTCGATGGCAGGAGACTGGCCCAGACCGGTGACGGCCACACGCAGCGGCATGCCGACCTTGCCCATGCCCTGACCCAGCTCGGCGGCGGTCGCTTCAATCAGCTCGTGCAGCGCCTCGGTGGTCCAGGTCTCCAGGGCCGCCAGCTTGGTCTTGGCCAGAGCCAGCGGCTCGGCAGCCA
>NZ_CAWMFQ010000341.1:42558-42688 GCF_963866995.1 Aeromonas sp. ZOR0002
GCGATGCCAGGGGCTGACCCGTATCGGCGCTCTGAATTACTCGGCGGCCATGCGCGCTTCGATGTAAGCCAGTGCGCGGTCGATGCGGGCGAGGACCCGCTCCTTGCCCACCAGCGCCATCACGGCGTCG
>NZ_CAWMFQ010000342.1:0-569 GCF_963866995.1 Aeromonas sp. ZOR0002
TCCCCTCTCCCCTTGCGGGAGAGGGTCAGGGTGAGGGGGTCGGTAACGTCATTGCCTGGCGATTGCCGCTCCACGCCTGAATGGCACGGCTTCGCCGCGCAGGACGCGAGGACTCCGTCCTCGACGGGGTTTCGCCCGCCAGCCTCGGCGACTTCGGTTTGCTCCCCTCTCCCCTTGCGGGAGAGGGTGAGGGGTGGGTAACGGCATTGCCTGGCGAATGCCGCCCCACGCCTCCATGGCATGGCTTCGCCGTGCAGGACACGAGGGCGCTGCCCTCGACGGGGTTTCGCCCGCCAGCCTCAGCGACTTCGGTTTGCTCCCCTCTCCCCTTGGGGGAGAGGGCTAGGGTGAGGGGTGGGTAACGGCATTGCCTGGCGAATGCCGCCCCACGCCTCCATGGCATGGCTTCGCCGTGCAGGGCACGAGGGCGCGGCCCTCGACGGGGTTTCGCCCGCCAGCCTCGGAGACTTCGGTTTGATCCCCTCTTCCCTTGGGAGAGAGGGTCAGGGTGAGGGGTCGGTAACGTAATTGCCTGGCGAATGCCGCCCCACGCCTCCATGGCATGGCTT
>NZ_CAWMFQ010000342.1:579-1240 GCF_963866995.1 Aeromonas sp. ZOR0002
CGGCTTCGCCGCGCAGGACACGAGGGCGCTGCCCTCGATGGGGTTTCGCCCGCCAGCCTCGGAGACTTCGGTTTGATCCCCTCTCCCCTTGCGGGAGAGGGTCAGGGTGAGGGGGTCGGTAACGTCATTGCCTGGCGATTGCCGCCCCACGCCTCAATGGCATGGCTTCGCCGTGCAGGACGCGAGGACTCCGTCCTCGATGGGGTTTCGGCTTTGTCCCCTCTCCCCTTGGGGGAGAGGGCTAGGGTGAGGGGTCGGTAACGTCATTGCCTGGCGAATCCCGCCCCACGCCTCAATGGCACGGCTTAGCCGTGCAGGGCACGAGGGCGCGGCCCTCGACGGGGTTTCGCCCGCCAGCCTCGGAGACTTCGGTTTGATCCCCTCTCCCCTTGGGGGAGAGGGTTAGGGTGAGGGGGTCGGTAACGTCATTGCCTGGCGAATGCCGCACCACGCTTCAATGGCACGGCTTCGCCGTGCAGGACGCGAGGACTCCGTCCTCTATGGGATTTCGCTCACCAGCCTCAGCGACTTCGGTTTGATCCCCTCTCCCCTTGCGGGAGAGGGTGAGGGGTCGGTAACAGTATTGCCTGGCGAATGCCGCCCCACGCCTCAATGGCATGGCTTCGCCGCGCAGGACGCGAGGACTCCGTCCTCGACGGGG
>NZ_CAWMFQ010000342.1:1250-1900 GCF_963866995.1 Aeromonas sp. ZOR0002
ACCTCAGCGACTTCGGCTTGATCCCCTCTCCCCTTGGGGGAGAGGGTTAAGGTGAGGGGTCGGTAACGGCATTGCCGGGTGCAATGTCGTCCCACGTGTGAATGGCACGGCTTCGCCGTGCAGGACACGAGGGTGCGGCCCTCGATGGGATTTCGCCCGCCAACCTCGGAGACTTCGGCTTGATCCCCCTCTCCCCTTGCGAGAGAGGGCTAGGGGGAGGGGTGGGTAACGGCATTGCCTGGTGCAATGCCGCTCCACGCCTGAATGGCACGGCTTCGCCGCGCAGGACACGAGGACTCCGTCCTCGACGGGGTTTCGCCGCCGCTGCGCGGCTTGGCGAGTGACTTTTCTTTGCGTGGCCAAAGAAAAGTCACCAATCGAGCGGCCACCCCCGCTTGTTCGCCCTCCTGCGTCGGGTTCCCTCGGTTCAGGCAAAAGGTCTGGCGGAACGACGCAGACGTCCATGACGGCGCTTCTGACCTTGTGCCCTCACCTCGGCGAACAACAGGGGGCAACCCCGCACCTTCAGCACCGCGGCAAGTTAAAAGTACCCTGTGCTATTCGGGGCAACGACCTAGAGAGTTGTTATCTCTGATCCGACCCTCGCCTGTATGGAGATGGTATTCACCTGACAGTTGCCCACAAAAGGG
>NZ_CAWMFQ010000343.1:0-260 GCF_963866995.1 Aeromonas sp. ZOR0002
AAGGTCTCGCCAAGGAGCTCCGGTGTGGAGTATCCAGAGAATGCCATCGAGCACTTGGCGCGGTTCACGGGTAGGGCGCCCGATCAGGCTTCGAGAAGGAAACTGGGGCTCGATAAGCCCCCATTGTGCATCAGTCAGCTGATAACGGCGGGACACGGAATGGATCTTAAGCTGTTGAGAAGATGTGAGATTATATCTTCATCACTTTAATAACACAGCCTAGCGCCTCATGCAAACACATCTTGGTATTTACCTCCCTG
>NZ_CAWMFQ010000344.1:0-901 GCF_963866995.1 Aeromonas sp. ZOR0002
CCTAGCGCCTCATGCAAACACATCTTGGTATTTACCTCCCTGCCGTAACGTTCCAGCATCCTGCGCCAGCCCAGATAATTCCTCAGGTAGTGGGTTGCGACTCCATGGAATCGTTCCATCCACTCCTTCAACCGCCGGTGATATCCGTTCACATGCTGGATGTGGTAT
Source organism: Aeromonas sp. ZOR0002 (assembly GCF_963866995.1). Classification (NCBI taxonomy): domain Bacteria; kingdom Pseudomonadati; phylum Pseudomonadota; class Gammaproteobacteria; order Aeromonadales; family Aeromonadaceae; genus Aeromonas; species Aeromonas sp. ZOR0002. The sequence continues at coordinate 169 of NZ_CAWMFQ010000344.1, forward strand.
GCCCCAATGACTCGCTCACCTCGACGGTTGTACACCACCTGATGTGTTATGCCCCGCGCTTGGCTGAAACTGGCATACACCCCTGCACCATCACTGCAGAGCACTGCATCGGGCGCGATGAGTGGCTGCAACACCGCTTTCACCGTCTGCGCATCCAGCCTTTCCAGCTGAAAGTCGGCTTGATGGCCCGCCCTGTCCTGCACCACCATCACCGGGATGTAATCCCGCCCGGTCCCCCGGGTACGCCCTTTCCCGCCACGATGTCTTGCCGGACGAGGCAACCCTCGCTGCCCCTTGAACGATTCGAGGAAGAAGGTTTCATCCACTTCCACAATGCCTTCTTCCCGTGTTGCCTGGTGGTTTGCCATCGCCTTCAGGAAGCGGTGACGCCACAAGAAGGCGGTGTTCTTGCAAACACCGCAGCGGACGGCGGCCTGGCGGACAGTGAGCCCGTCGATGAGAGCCTGGGCGTAGTCCTCCCAATGCTCAGCCTTACGTAATCTGGCCAAAGGCGTCTTGGTGAGGAGGGAGCTGGTTCGCCGACACTGCTTACAACGGTAACGACGCAGCCCACGGCTCCAGCCCCAGGGGGCCAGCTGGGTGGCATCCGCCTGGCAGTGGGGACAGCCGCAGCATGTGGGTAACTGGGCATGGAGGGACGTAATCGGGTGTGGAGCGGCGAGCTCATGCTGAGCGACACGGCGCTGACGCAGAGTAAGTAATGGAAAGAGGG
>NZ_CAWMFQ010000345.1:0-308 GCF_963866995.1 Aeromonas sp. ZOR0002
TTTGGATTTGGCAACAAGCAGATTGGCCCCATTTTCGTTGGCGGGATAGCGAGATATTGCCCAGATTACGGCAGGTGCAACGCAGGTTGGGAATTCTAATCGGTAGTCATTCCAGGTTGGGGAACCCCGACCAAACGTTGGACACGTTATTGGCTAACATCATCGCCTCGTCCGCTATCGAAGGCGAACGCCTCAATGCACAATCCGTGCGTTCCTCTCTGGATAGGCGGTTAGGAGGTTCACAAACTCAGTCCTATCCAGTATCGGAGCGCTCAGAGGGGCTCGCGGCCATGATGCTGGATGCCATC